>JAFVHC010000112.1 GCA_017474705.1 Bacillota bacterium | reverse complement strand
GATGATGGCCAGGGCAGGATCCAGCCAATCGCCCTCGATCTCTTCGATACGGCCGGTATCTGCATGCTCGGCCAGCGTCGGATCGATCGGCAGACGGCCGATGACCGCAAGGCCATGCCCAAAAGCGATCTCCTCGATATGGGATTCGCCGAAGATCTTATGACGCTTGCCGCAGTCCGGGCACTCGAAATAGCTCATATTCTCCACGACGCCCAGGATCGGGATGTTCATCATTTCCGCCATCTTCACGGCTTTGGTCACGATGAGCTGGACCAGTTCCTGCGGAGAGGTCACGATGATGATGCCATTCAAGGGGATGGACTGGAAGACCGTCAGCGGCACATCACCGGTCCCCGGCGGCATATCAATGAAGAGATAATCCTCGTTCTCCCAGATGACCTGGTTCCAGAAATTCTTGATCATACCCGCGATGACTGGTCCGCGCCATACGACCGGATCGGTCTCGTCAGGCAGCAGCAGATTGATGCTCATGACGTCTACGCCGCCCTGGGACTTGACCGGGAAGATCCCGTCCTCGTTGCCCATAGCCTTGCTGGTGATGCCGAAGGCTTTGGGGATGGAAGGGCCGGTGATGTCCGCGTCCATGATGCCTACGTGGTAGCCGCGTTTGTTCAGAAGCGATGCCATCAGAGAGGCGACCATGGTCTTGCCGACGCCGCCTTTGCCGCTGACCACACCGATGACCTTCTTGATCTGGCTGAAAGGATGGGGTGCTTCGATGAAGCTTTCCGGGTTTCTGCTGGGGCAGTCGGTGCCGCAGGTCGAACAATCATGGGTACAATTATCAGGATTCTGGTTCTGTACTTCACTCATGGGAAGATTCCTCGTTTCTTGTTTCTTGCATAATGAAAAACCCGCTGATCTTGCAGGTTTTTTCATTATACTCCTTATTGCAGATACTTTCAAGCCCCTCTGTTCCGGGTCAAAGGTTCCACCCGCCCAGCGACCATGACGCCGCGCCAGTCAGTGTGTCCGCATGGCATTCTACTGCCAGAGTCTTTGTCTCACCAGGCATCATGGTAACATAGTTGTCACTGTAGAACGTCGGCAGCACTTTCCGACCTTGCGCGTCCAGAAGACCCAGCCGCACACCGACGGCAGGCACAGGACCGTTGGTCAGCGTTACGTTCCAACGGCGCATATTCTCCGCCGCATCGACCTCAGAGGCACTGATCTTAACTTCCGCCTTCGGCATCCGATTCATTGTACGATAATCCTGATACTGCTTCCAATTGTGCCAGTACAGGTTCTGTCCCAACAACTGCCCTGCTTCATCAAACAATGAGAGCCGGAAGAAGACGACGTCCGTCGGCGCAAGCTCAAAGCGCGGACCGGGTACCGGTACTGCATACGCATCGGATGCCAGATGCTCCACGTCGAACTTCTGCTCATCCACCAAAGCACCGTTCAGATCGAAAAGCTCTGTAACACATGTGACGTTTTCATAGTCGGACGGTGTCTGATTGGTCAGCAGGATGCCGCCATCCCGTGGGTCGAAGACGGGCTTGACCGCCTGGTTACCGGCTTTGCAGCCGAAATAGCCGCCATTGACGTCCAAATAGAAATCATAGGTCTGCCACATGAATGATGGCCAGGAGGACTGGCTCATCCACATGAGGAGTCCGCCGGCACGGCGTGAAGCCAGTGCCTCGAACATACCGCGGTGGTTGTCGTAATTGATCATCTGCGCAGCGCGGGAGAAGTCTTCCACGGTCCAAAGCTCCGCACTTTCGCGGATCATTTCGTACAATTCTTTTTTATAGGCCAGGATCATATCTCCTGCATTCTGATCGAAGGGGTTGATATGATCCACCGGCACCGCAAGACCACCGCCCAGATAGGTCTCCACCGCCTGCATATAGGTGTTGGCCGGTCCATTGGAATGATACGTCCAGTCATGCAGTGCCCAGCTTTCACTGATCGGCCACAGGTTTTCCGGCTTCAGGAACCGTTTCAGGCTGCTCAGCTCCGGCACGTTGGGTACACCGCGCTCACTGCGGATGACAGTGGAAGAAACATCGGCAAAGTACTGTTTGATGCCTTTATCACCGCCCGGCGCCGCCAATGCATAGCCACCGCCGCTGCCCACCGGGGCGTCCGCGGAATGCGGTACATACAGGTGGGTGCCGTCCAACGCATCGGTCAACTGCTTCAAGCCTGAGTTCAGGACGTCGTTCGGATTGCCTTCATTGCGGCCGCAGTACAAGGCCAACGCTGCATGACCGCGCACCGCACGGATCTTGTCCGCCGCGTTCTCCAGGAAGAGATCGTTGTCGTTCGGTTCCGGCCCGTCGAAGGGATTGGCCAGCCAGAAATCGTCCCAGATCAGGATACCGTACTGATCACAGGCTTCATAGAACGCAGGATGGCCTGTCATACCCACCCAGTTGCGGATCATGTTCATGTTCTCTTCCGCGTGCAGCCGCACCTTGTCGAAATACACACGGCGCGTGTCGCGCTTGAGGCCGTCATCCAGGCCCCAGTTACCACCTTTGCACACGATGCGGACACCGTTGCAGTACAAGGTCAGCAGGCCGCCGTCTATCGGATAGTCGAACCGGTGCACACCGAATTTCCAGGTCTTCACATCACTTACGGCTCCACCCATCTTCAACTCTGCCTTGCAAGTATACAGGAACTGTGCGCCATAGGTGTTCGGCCACCAAAGCTGAGGATCCTGAAGAAGCATGGGCACCCGTACAGGGCTTACTTGTCCGGGTCCTACCTGCACGCGGATTGTCTCACTGAGGCCACCTGGTTCCACGGTCACGGTCAGTTCCGCTTCCTGCACTTCGCTGCCGCGGTTGCGTACCTCGGCACACATGGTCAGCTGCGCTTTGGAAGTATCCAGCACGAAATCATGCTTCATCCCCTGCTCGATCTCTTCCGGGCTTTGTTCGTAGATGCGGATCTCGCGGACCCGGGTGTCCACTTCTTTGTCCCCCAGCGTGCGCTGTTTGAGTACGGTGAAGCGAATATAGCGGCCGCTCTGCGGCTGGAAGATGCTCTGCTCGATCATTCCGCGTCCAATGAAGCTCAGATCGATCTGTACCTTAGCGTCCGCGCCTTGCACGCTGTCGGAGATCGAGTGGCCTTCCAATACGTCTCTGCCTGTATGCGGTTCCGCATCACGCATACCAAGGTACCGCAGTTCGACCTGACCGCCCGGATACGCATCAAAATTCTTCCATGTTACACCATCCATGGAACGTTCCAGCCGGAACTCGGCCGGATAGCGGGATTCCAGATCCGCCGCGCCGCCGACCGCCTCGGTGCCCCAGATCAGAGTCACACAGCCTAAGGTATGCGATGCGCCAAGATCCAGGATGAAAGAATCACCTTGCTGGCCCTGCTAGCCGTCGAAAGCTTTCGGTTCTTTTCCCTGCTCGATCACCAGCGCATCCTCCATCAGGTCCTTCGCCGGATTGGAGGATGTCTGGGACAGAAGTTCCAGATCCGTTTTCATCCAGGGATCGACCAGTTCCATCGAGCCGGAATACCGAAGATATACATCACCATAGATACCGATGTCGCGGCCACGGATCGTGGGCAGCCAGTCCCAGCCCACCGCTGCGTGAATCGTGGGATTGTCAGCGCCGAGAGGTCCGCCGTTGGGGCCGGGACCTTCCGCGAGGCCCTGCGTCGTGACCGGACCCGGTGTATCATTTTTATAGATCTTTACGGCCAGACCGTTGTCAGCCCCAAACCGCACCAGATCCGTCACATCAAAATGGCTGCGGATGAATGCGCCTTCGATGGAATGCTCTCTGTTCTTCAGTTCGTTCTTTAAGAAAACACCATTGAAGAAAACGTCCGCCTTCCAGTTGATGGCGTCAAAGTCCAGATAGACCCTCTGTCCTTCTCGGTCCGCGGGCACGGGGAACGTATTGCGGTACCAGAAATCCGCAGTAAAGAAGGCCTCGGAGATCTGGAACTGATCATCATCGAAGTCAGGATCCGGGATCGCGCCGGCATTCAGATAGGAGACCAGAGCTGTGCCCGGCACGGTGGCCGGCAGCAGGTCCGTATCATCAAATCCAGGCTGCGAGAGCGCTGCTCCGTCGGGGGCGATCTGCTCCGCCCGGCCGATGGTCCAACGTCCGCCGGTCAGCCTCTGCGTTCCATCTGCCTCCGGCTCCGGCATCGGCGCAAGTGCATACTGCAGATCATTCTGGCCCCACACATGGATCTCGCGGATCTCATAATGAGCTGCAGCAGCTTCGGTGCAAAGAACGCGCACGAACCGGGCTTGGCCGGTGATCCGCGTGCGGACGGCCTCTGTTTGAGTCCCTTCTGCTTCTGCAACCGTACACCATTGCACAGCATCATCCGACAGCTGGATCTCATAGCGACGGGCAAAGGCCTCCCCCCAAACAACCTCCACGTCGTCGATCTGTGACGCCGCGCCGAGATCGACATAGATCCATTCTTCTCCCGCTCCGGCACTGCGCCATCCCATGGGTACGGGCATGGTCGTCAGATGGACTGTTTCGTCATAATTCGCGGCGCTGGAGTGCCAGGCTGCACGATAACGGGCAAGATCTTTCATCGTTCTGTGGCTCCTTCCTGATTAACTAAAATCTTCCGGCCATTCGACACGGTACGATTCATCCGTTTCCGGGTCGATCTCATCATAATCATATAAGTAATATGTAGTCACTTTTCTGTTGGCCTCGCTCTCCGCGGCCGTCCGTATCCAAAAGCTTCTGACCACATCGCCGCGGTCGTTATACTCATTGACCTGCTTGATCCGCCTCCTTTCGGATCCATCCGCTTCGGTCCAGATCCGCTCCCAGGCGAGGACCTTGCCGTCCGCATCCCGTGTATTCTCTAAAACGGCCGAGGATCCGTTGCCCCACTCCATGACGTTGGACTGCAAAAAACCATGATCATCATAGGTATACACGGTGCGCCGTGACAGACGCCCATCGATCTCGATCAACTGCATTGCGCGTTTTCCCGCATCCGTATATTCCGTGGTCGTCGTCTCCACGCCTTCCGCGGTGTACACGATCTCCTGGATGATATGACCTTTTCCATCATATTCGATCTCCGCGAAAGGCTGTTCTTCACCATCGGTCTGCTTATATACGTCCAGATGGAGCCAATCTTCAGAATACCGGAACGCGAGATCATAGGCCTGCTCAGGTGAGTCCACATGCGCACTTGTGATCCTGCCTTGCTCGTCTAGGTCATATGTGACGGCCTGACCCGCCTCCTGCGTGATGGCATAGACCATGTTGCCATCATGATCCAGGAACGTCTCCGTGATCTCATAGGCTGACATCAGATAGGTGATGCTGCCCTCCGCGTCATAACGATATTCTTCTTCGACCTCTCCCGCGCTGTTTTCGATCAACAATTCCCGTCTTTCCGCGTCATAATGCGTGATCACGTCCTGCAAGGTATCTTCCGTGAAAGAAAGCACATCCTCTTCATAATGATAGAGGATCCAGGAACTGAAGGTACCGTCTTCTTCCTCTTTGATCTGATACAGGATCTTCGATTCGGGATCTATGAGGGGGATCTCACCCGTCTCTGTCGAAGTGCCGATCTCCTTGGCTCGAGGACGTTCTTCCTGCTCTTCCTGTGTTTGCTCCTGGCTTTCGTTTGACACAGGTCCGCTTTCAGGCCTACTGCTCTCTTCCTGTGAAGTCTCGTCCGGGACAGACACTTCCTCCTGAACGGAAGCAGTCTCCGGCTCCTCGCTTTGCGTCTCTTCCTGCCGGAAAGGAAACCCGGCTCCAGGACCGCCTTCCTTACTGCAGGCAGCAAGCAGCACTATCGAACACAGGGCTATGAAGCAAATCCATCTTTTTTTCATACGTGATTTCCTGACTTTTCATTGTTCAGTTGGATGTTATCATATTCCATCCTTGTTTTCAATAACATGCAGCGCCCTAAGGCCTTGATATCGATCCGCAAATCGGCCGGGTGTGCAGTCCGTGAACTTTTTGAACACGTGGATGAAATAGCTGGCATCATAAAAGCCAAGCGCTTCGCTGATCTCAAAGACCGGCATCATCTGCTGCTCCAGAAGGTAGCAGGCTTCCCGTACCTTGCTCCGCAGAATAAAATCGGTCACCGTACTGCCGGTGGTTTTTTTGAATTCCGCACTGACATAGGTCTTACTGTACTTCAGCTCCCGCGCGATATCCTCCAGTCGGATGCTCTCATACAAATGGGACTGTACATATCGGTTCACCTGGTTGGCCAGCAGAGACTTGGAGGATAATGAGGTCAGGTCCGCGACCATCTGCGTATAACGCAAAGAGAACTCGAGAAAAAGATGGTTGAAATCGGACAGAGCACTCGTATTCTCGATCCTCTCTCCAAAGACATCGACGTATTCACTGATCAGATGGAGATCGACGCCCTCAGCCGCCGCCACCCGGGACATGTACATATTCGCCCCGATCATGTATCTGCGCATCTGCCTTACGTTGATCAGACCGCTGGCACCTTCACTGTGGCGTGAAAACAAAGTCTCATTAAAGTATTGCCGCAGTTCTTTGCACTTGCCATATCGGATCAGTGTCACGATATGGTTTTCAAGATCTCCGGAAAAACCCGATTCCGGATCTATCGTAATGCTCGGCCGGTTTCCGGTAATATTCCTCTTCCATTGGAACTGGACTTGTCGGACCATGCCGGCCTCTGCCCCTTCCATCCACGTCTGAATAAACACGAGAAGGCGGTGCAGTTCGTTGATATCATACCGCCGCAGTCGATTGAGTTCCCGCAGGAACGCGGCCGATCCCTCCGGCTGCTGACCCAGACGGTTCAGGATGCTGCGTACCTGCGCCGTAGAACATTCATACGCGAAAACAGGTGCGATCAGAAGATGCCGCTCCTGGGATGCCTGATGGAGGCCGGCGATGAAGAAATCCTCAGGTGCCATCGCCGTCCATAGTTCTTCCTGTCTTTCCGGCAGCGATGCAAAGACCGCTTCCAACATGGCGTGACATGCTGCAGTGCCGCCCATGTACTC
>JAFVHC010000111.1 GCA_017474705.1 Bacillota bacterium | reverse complement strand
TCATCTGCGGTCACCTTCTTTCTGATCATGCTGAAAACTACTTCTATTATCTTTGATTTGGACAGAATAATCAAGCCCTGATCATGCACCGCTGCCACGCTGATAAATACGATGTTGCTGTATGATCATGCGCGTGATAGAATGAAATCAAGAAGAATCGAAAGGATAGTAATCATGAAAAAAGAATTCTATTATCCCTCTAAGGACGGGCTGACGCAGATCCATGCCATCGAGTGGGTCCCGGAGACGGATGTGCGTGGGATCCTGCAGATCGCGCACGGCATGGTGGAGTTCATTGACCGATATGATCGGTTAGCGACGTTCATGGCATCACAGGGTTTCTATGTGGTCGGCAATGACCATCTGGGTCACGGGAAGTCTGTAACGGACGAGTCGCAGCTCGGCTATTTTGCCAAGCATGACGGTAACCTCTGTGTGATCGGCGATATGCAGCAGTTAAGGGAAGACACACGGAAGAAGTATCCGGACGTCCCGTATTTTCTGCTGGGCCACAGCATGGGCTCTTTCCTGGCGCGCCAGTTCATTGAGATCTACGGCGATGGCCTGGCCGGTGCGATCATCATGGGCACGGGCTATCAGCCTATGGCCACATTGAATCTGGCGATCGGACTGACGGCGGTCCTCCAAAAGACGAGAGGCGATCATTTCCGCAGCACCATGGTCAATAATATGGCGTTGGGTTCGTATAATGCTTCCTTTGAGCCGGCACGGACGAAGTGTGACTGGCTGACAAAGGACGAGGCCATCGTCGATGCCTATGTGGCGAACCCGCTCAATCAGTTCATCTTTACCGTCAATGGATATAACAATATGTTCCGTGGCATGCGCTATTGCCAGCAGCAGGAGAACCTGAACAAGATCCCCAAGGCGCTGCCGATCCTCGTCGTTGCCGGGCAGAACGACCCGGTCGGCGAATGTGGAAAAGGCCCCACGATCGTTGCGCAGACGTATCGCGACACCGGCATCCAGGACGTGACCCTGAAACTGTTTCCTGATGACCGTCATGAGATCCTGAACGAACTTGACAAGGAAGCTGTTGATCAGTATCTGCTGGAGTGGATCGAAGCCCGCATGTAAAATACGTATCTCAGCGCTCGGGATGTCATAGGGTGCTGAGTTTTTTATAGACTGTTGCACACAAATCTCATTTGATCAAGAAAAAGCATACAAGGAGGTATGGTCATGATCCAAGCCATGCGCAAGGTTCCTGTTACGGAATCATCCTATCCTTTTATTTCCGCCGTGAAGCCCTGCGACCTGGAAAAGCACGGGTACGTGGAAGAGGAGTTTTTTCAGACCGGAACGGCCAATATCTATGACGAGACTCTGGATGGAAAGCTGACGATCACGGTCCCGGACGTGCCTTACACGACAAGGCTGCTGGTGCGCCGACCGGTAGACCCACAAAAGTTCAACGGTAATGTGATTCTGGAGATTCTGAATGCGTCCGCGAATTTCGATATCGACCGGGACTGGATCCTCATGTGGCGCAAGATCGTGCGCGACGGGGATATCTATATCGGTATCACTTCCAAAGGCCATGTGGTGGATGCGCTCAAGCGTTTTGACCCGGAGCGCTATGCGGCGATCAACTGGGCCAATCCCACCCCGGAAAGAAAAGGGCCGGAGGGACCGGATTTTGACTTCATGCAGCCCTATGAGCTGGGCCTTTTCTGGGATATGCTGGTCGATCTGGCCAAGGTCCTGCGCCATGATGACGACCCGCTCAACCCCATCGCGGGCTTTGGCAAAAACTGGCTCTTCCTGGCGGGATGGTCCCAGTCCGGAAGCTATCTGTCACGCATCATCAATACCTTTGCGCGCTTGCCGGAAAACCGGGTCGACGGACCGTTGTTTGATGGTTATTACAACAGCGGCTCTGGTGCCGGCAATAAGAAGCTGAATTCCTACGCGCCAGGCGGCCGCATGGTCTTTGGCGGACTTCCGCAAGGTGCGCAGGTACTGGTCTCCAAAGAACCTGTCATGGCGGTCAATACCGAGTCGGAGAACCGTGGGTTCGGCTTCTGGCACGGAGACGCGGACGAGCCGGACTATCGCTTCCGTACCTGGCAGATCCCTTGCTCTTCCCACGATACGAAGTATTCGCTGTTGGATTACTATGCGCCGATCCAGGAAGATCTGGCAAAAGCCGGTGTCGTTCTGACCTGGGAAGGGGATCCGAAAAACGGTGTCCCGATGGATACACCTTATGAGCCCATCTTCTGCGCTGCGATGAAAGCTTTGATCGACTGGGCACGCTTCGGCATTCCTGCACCGCATGCGCCGAAGATCGAGACGGAGGTCACGCCTGAGCCAACGGACAAGACAGGCCAATGCATCGCGAACCGTAAGGATGCTTTCGGCAATGCACTGGGCGGCATCCGCTATCCCACGGCAGATTGCCCTACGGCATCATATCAGTCCTACACGGATCATCCGGAAGGCGGCTCCATCCAGATGATGTTCGGCACTGCCAAGCCGTTCTCCGCAGCTATGCTCACGGAACTCTACGGGAACCTTGCCCATTATAAAGAACTGGCGGTGGCATCCACCGACCGGGCGATCGCCCAAGGATTTATCCTGCCAGAGGACAGAGAGTGGATGATCGATGCTGCAACAGAGATCGCGAGTAGCAGGGGACTGGAATGAGAACAAGGCCGAAGAATGTTCATAATTCCTAGGCCGGCCCTTGACAATTTTGTGCGTTACTGTATAAAATGGTGAAAAATAATGGATGCACGGGAGAAGACCATGAGCGAGAAAAAACTGAGTGTCAAGAATTACGTTGGCTATGCTTTGGGCGATATGGGCGGCGTGATCACCTTCGGAACGATCGGCTCTTTCCTGCAGATGTTCTATACGGACGTCCTGCACATTTCTTTGCCGAAGATCACCTTGCTGATGCTGATCGCCAGGATCTGGGACGCGATCAATGATCCGATCTGCGGAGCTTTGATCGACAGCCGCAAACCCACGAAATATGGTCGTTTCCGGCCGTATGTATTCTGGTTTTCAGTGCCGTTGGCGATCGTCTTCGTGCTTACCTTCGTGAAGATCCCCGGACTATCCGAGAACCAGTACCTGATCTATGCCTATATAACCTACATCCTGTACGGCATGTTGTACACGGCTGTCAATATCCCGTATGGCTCCATGGCTTCCGCCATGACGAACGATCTGAAAGAGCGTTCGACCTTGTCGGTGATCCGTTCCCTGGGAGCCGGCTTCGGATCCGCGCCGGGCCAGATCCTTCTGCCGCTGTTCGTTTATGCGACTGTGGCGGAGACCGGTGCCAAGTACCTGCATGCGGGAAAACTGATGACCGGTGTGATCGTCCTGGCGGGCTTCAGTATCATCATTTACTTTGCCTTCTTCAAACTGACAAGGGAGTACATCCCTGCGAAACAGCATGAGAACCGGCATGATACGCTGTATCGCATGAAGGAACTGTCCAAAAACAGGCCTTTCATGATGCTGTGCCTGGCGTCCATGCTGTTGATCGCCGGCAGCATGTACACCCAGACGGTCTTCAATTATCTGTTTAAAAACTACTATGGAAAACCGGGCATGTTCTCCCTGGTAACGGTCTTCAACTATATTCCGATGCTGGTGCTGATGCCGTTCATGGGTAAGTTCGTGGAGCGTTTCGGTAAGAAGGAGATCTGCTCCTTCGGCAGTTTGATCGCATCCTTTGCATTCCTGATCCTGTACTTTGTACGGACGCCGAACCCGTATATCTTCCTGTTCGTGATTCTGCTGGGCGGATTCGGTCTGTCCTTCTTTACACTGGAAGTCTGGGCGATGGTCACAGACGTCATCGATTATAATGAAATGAAGAACAACCATCGAAGAGAAGCGACGACCTACGCGAGCTTTTCCTTCTTCCGGAAACTGGGGCAGACGCTGGCCGGCATCGGTGCGACCATGGCAATGGCTGCCATCGGCTACAATACAGCAGAAGGCGTCATCGAGCAGGAAGCGGCCGTCAATAACGGTATCTATTCCATCGCGACGATCGTGCCTTTCGTCATGTATCTGGCGATGTTCCTGTTCCTGCAGTTCGGCTACAATCTGACGAAGAAGTATGTGCAGACCGTGAGAGAAACTTTGGATGCGCAAAATGAATGATAAGAGTTGAAACAAACAACTATCTCCCTTGACCGTCTTTGGCCAAGGGAGATTTTTAGTGGGAGAAACACTTGCCCGCAACTGTAGATGACATTATAATAGGGTCAGATCGATCGAGAAAGGAGTTTACCGATCATGTCTAAATTACACGCTGGAGATACATTCCCAGCATTGCCTGTCAATACTTTATATGGCGGGGAAAAACAAACGACGGACCTGTTTCAGGCCCCGAAAACAGTGCTTTGGTGCCTGCGTTATATCGGCTGCACCGTCTGCCGATATGATATCCATATCGCGGCACAGCGGTATGAGGAGGTGAAGGCCAAAGGCGCCGAGATCGTCTTCATGCTGCAGAGCAATAAAGATCTCCTGGCGGAGGAGTTGAAGGATTCGCCGTTGCCCTTCGATATCATCTGTGATCCGGAAATGAAGATATATCAGGAGTTGGAGATCCTTCCCGCGCCATCCATGGAAGCGTTGGTGGGCAATCAGCTGGAAGCGCTGAAGGCCAAAGGTGCAGCAGCCACGGCCGCCGGTTTCTCCCATGGCCAATACGAGGGCGATGAGCAGCAACTGCCCGCCATGTTCATCATCGGAGCGGATGGAGTGGTCCAAAAGGCCATTTACGCGGAAACGATCATGGGTCTGCCCACGTTGGATGAACTGCTGCCCATGTTGGAGGACTGAATATGAGTGCGATGATGGATCTGATGCGGCAGCGGCACAGTGTGCGGCAGTATCTGGACAAACCGATCCCGGAGCCGGTCCGGAAAGAACTGGATGCCTATGTAGATACGCTGAATCTTACAGCCGGTCTGCACATGCAGATCCTCTATGATGAGCCGGAATGTTTCTCCTCTCGCATGGCGAAATATGGAAGGTTCGAGAATGCCAGAAACTACATCGTTCTGGCGGGCAAAAAGGCCACGGATCTGGAGGAGCGCTGCGGTTATTATGGAGAACTGCTGGTGCTGAAGGCGCAAGAACTGGGCTTGAATACCTGCTGGGTGGCGCTGACCCATGGCAAGAGCAAAGCGGTGTTGGACACGGAGGAAAAAGAAGTCATCCTCATCGCCCTTGGCTATGGGAAAACACAAGGCGCGGCTCGGAAAAGCAAGAGTGCAGCCGACGTCAGTAATGTCAGCCCAGACGCCCCGAACTGGTTCAAAAGAGGGATCGAAGCGGCTCTGCTGGCCCCGACGGCGGTCAATCAGCAGAAATTCCGATTCGAATGGAACGGCAGTATGGTACAGGCCAAAGCAGGCCTGATCGGGCCTTGTCTGAAGATCGATCTCGGCATCGTGAAGTGTCATTTTGAACTCGGTGCCGGGAAAGAAAACTTCAAGTGGGGCTGAGAATATAAGCAGTTTTGATCAAAATCTAAAACTGAAAGGACTTGTAAGATCATGTCGGGAGAAGCAAGGATCGAGGAATGGAGAGATCTGCGGTTCGGTATGTTCATCCATTGGGGGCTGTATTCGCTGCTGGGACGCGGAGAGTGGGTCATGTTCAATGAGGCGATCCCCGTTGAAGAGTATCGTACGCTGAAGGATCGGTTTACGGCCGAGAATTTTGATGCTCGTGCCTGGGCAAGGACCGCGAAACAAGCGGGCATGAAGTACATGGTCTTTACCACAAGACACCATGATGGATTCTCCCTTTGGGATTCCAAAGGAAGCATCGATGGATTCACGTCGATGGATTCTGCCGCCAAAAAGGATTTTGTCCGGGCTTATGCGGATGCCTGCCGCGCGGAAGGGCTGAAAGTCGGCTTTTACTATTCGCCCTTGGACTGGCGCTGCCCCGGGTTCTTCTTCCCGCAGATGTATCGCAAAAGCGCATTGGAGATGCGCCAGCAGACCCATGATCAGATCCGTGAGTTGATGACAGACTATGGAAAGGTCGACATTTTGTGGTATGACGGCGGTACGGATTCGTGGCTGGGATGGAGCCGTGACTTCAATAAAGTCGATGTCCCGGCGATCCCCTATGGTCAGCCCCTGTATCCGGGCTTCTGGGGTGGACCGGAACTGGAAGCGGAGGTCCGGAAACTGCAGCCGGGCATCGTGATCAATAACCGCTTCGGCGAGATCCCCAGCGGGGATTTCATAACGCCGGAGGAGACCATTGGCAACTTCGATCTATCGAATCCATGGGAAAGCTGCTTGACGATCAATGGGAGCTGGGGCTGGATCCCGGATCGGCCGCCGCATTCTCTGCGGTGGATCATCCGGTCTTTGGTACAGGCCGCGACCGGAGACGGGAACCTGCTGCTCAACGTTGGACCGCAGGCAGACGGAACGATCGAGCCTCTGCAGGTGGAGCGCTTGCAGGAGGTCGGCGCATGGCTGAGTCGATATGGGGAAGCCATTTATGGGACCCGAGGAGGACCGCTGCCGAATACGGAGCACCAGGGCATGACCAGAAAGGACAATGTCATCTATTATCACATCTGGGAATGGGAAGAGAATACGATCACTTTGCCACGCCTGGATGCGGAGATCCTGCATGTTTCATCGCTGACAGCGGAGGAGTTCTCTTACGCGATCTGCGATGGACAGCTTAGTTTCTCTGTAGGTGAAAAAGACCGGCTCGCTCCAGATACGATCATTAAGATCGAACTGGACCGCCCGGCTTCAGATCTGTTATAAGACATCAAAAAAGAAAGCCGACCGGCTTCGACCGGAAGGCTTTCTGTTTTTTTATCCAAGTGCCAGCAGTCGCTCATCCAGAAGCGCTAGCTTTTCTCCATCCATGCCCGGCATCATGCCCGCGATCTGCCGGATGGTGATCTCCTTCATGAAAGGGCTCTTTTCTGCCGCAGCGGG
>JAFVHC010000110.1 GCA_017474705.1 Bacillota bacterium | reverse complement strand
GAATGTTGGTACTATCTACTACACCGCTGCCTACTATGAACTGGAAGGCATTGTGAATCCCACCAATCCCGAGTACGCTCCCTATACCGCCGAGGAGATCGCCGCCATCAAGGACGGCGCGGTGGAAGGCGCGGAAGGCTACCGCTTCGACGCTCCTGCCGGTGCGCTGATCGGCGTGGGCGTTGCGGATTCCGATGTGATCTTCTGGTATGATGCGGAGAATGCCGCTGCTATCGTAGGCCATGCTGATCCGCTGACCCTGGACGCTGCCACCGGCGCGTTCGTTACCGCTGAAGGTGAAGCGGTTGCCATGCCTATCACCCTCTGGGCTTATGGCGCGATGCCGCTGAACAACGGCAACGTGGGCACCATTTATTACACCGCTGCGTACTACGAGTTGGAAGGTATCGTAAATCCTACCAATCCTGAATACGCTCCTTATACCGCCGAAGAAATCGCCGCCATCAAGGACGGTGCGGTGGAAGGCGCGGAAGGCTACCGCTTTGATGCTCCTGCCGCTGCCCTGATTGGCGTGAGCGTTGCTGATGCTGACGTGATCTTCTGGTATGATGCCGCCAATGCCGCCGCCATCGTCGGTCATGCCGATCCGCTGACCCTGGATGCTGTGAATGGAAATTTTGTAACCGCCGAGGGTACAGCTGTTGCTTCTCCGATCAAATAAGGGTATAATAGATGCGTAAGAAAGCGCCTGCAACACGATAGAAGCAGACGCGGGAGGTGAGCTTATGCAGATTTCCAGTCGGTTTACCATCGCGCTGCATATCTTCGCCTGCGTCGAGACCTTCAAAAATGAGCACAAGGTCACCAGCGACTTCCTGGCGGGCAGCATCAACACCAGCCCCGTCATCAACCGCCGGATCCTGACGCAGCTGAAAAGCGCCGGGCTGATCACAGTGGCCCGGGGCACGGGCGGAATCGAACCGACGAAACCGTTGGAGGAGATCAGCTTCTACGATGTGTATCAGGCCATCGAGCCGGTGGAGCACGGCGACCTGTTCCACTTCCATGAAGGCCCGAACCCTGAATGTCCGGTGGGCCGGAACATCCACGCCCTGCTGGACGACAAGCTGACGGCGATCCAGAACGCGATGGAAGACGAGATGAGAAAGTATACCCTCGCGGATCTGCAGGAAGGCATGCACGATCTTCTGGCAAAGGGAAACTGATCTATGGAGGCTCCGGTGCGGTTGTCATCGGAGCCTCTTTCAAAGGAGCGGCACATGGAAGCGAAAGATTATCTGGCGTATATCGTGAACGAAATCCATACGACCATCGTGGCAACGGTGGATGATGAGGGCCTTCCGGTCACCGCAGCTATCGACATGATGGACAGCGATGAAAACGGCCTCTACTTCCTGACCGCAAAGGGAAAGGGCTTTTATGACCGGCTGATAAAGCGCGGATTCCTGGCCTTAACCGCGATCAAGGGACAGGAGACCATGTCCAGCGTCTCCGTTTCGGTGCGCGGGAAAGTGAGGGAACTGGGATACGAGAGGATTCCGGCCCTCTTTGAAAAGAATCCCTACATGCATAGGATTTATCCGAAGGAAGATGCGATGCACGCCCTGACGGTGTTCCAGCTTTATGAAGGAACCGGTGAATGGTTCGATCTGTCGAAGAAACCGATTGAGCGGGCCTCCTTCAGCTTCGGCGGCGCACAACAGAGGGCGGAAGGCTTCTTCATCACGGACGCCTGTATCGGCTGCGGAAGCTGCCTGCCGGTGTGCCCGCAGAACTGCATCAGCCCAGGCGGCGATCCATTTTACATCGAACAGGAGCATTGCTTGCACTGCGGCAACTGCATGAAGGTCTGTCCGGTGGGAGCGGTGCAAAAGAGGTAAAACACTATGGATGAAATGATGACGCAGGACCAGCGGCTGACCTTCCTCGTGGAGGCTTTCAAGGTCGACTCGGGTGACTATCAGAATTTGACCACACCCAAAGATACCAGCGGCAGGCAGCGCGTCCTCCGCTCCCTGATGAACATCCGCATGCCCGGTACGATGCCGGAAAATGTGCTGCGGGTACAGGATGCTTACCTGCAGGGCCGCGCCAGGGAGAAAGGGATCGTCACACTGGACGTTATTCCGGTACTGCATGACGGCCTCTCCCTCTGGCAGGGCGACATCACCAGGCTTTCGGTGGACGCCATCGTCAACGCCGCCAATTCTCAAATGCTCGGATGCTTTGT
>JAFVHC010000109.1 GCA_017474705.1 Bacillota bacterium | reverse complement strand
TCGCTGATGTAATGCTCCATCCGGCAGGCATCTTCCGCTGCCGTTTTCTCATCCACACCGAGAAGCATGAGGGCTTTCGTAAGGATCGTGTGTCTTTCGTAGATCTTCTCCGCTACTGCCCGGCCGGACTCCGTCAGATCGATCGCGCCGCCGCGATCGACCGTGATATAGCCGCTTTTCTTCAGGATACCCAACCCCCGGCTGACGGAGGGTTTGGAATAACCCATATGGGCGCTGATATCAATCGCCCGGACATAAGGTGACTGTCTGGATAAGATCAGGATCGTCTCAAGATACATTTCCCCGGATTCGTGAAGTTTCATCAGTCTGTCCTCATTTCTTTCAGTTAGCAATAGGTTACCACAGGTTCCCGAAATTAGCAAGAGTGCGGCAGATTGGAATATAATTCCATAAAACATCAAAGCTGAAAGAAAGGACTTGTCCCATGTCTTGCACTACGATCCTGGTCGGTAAAAAGGCCAGCGATGACGGATCAACCATGGTCGCCCGAACCGATGACGGCCATTTTGACGTAAAAAAGATGATCGTTGCGGAGCCGAAAAAACAGCCCCGCAAATATAAGAGCGTTCTCTCCCATGTAGAGATCGAACTGCCCGACGACCCGATGCGCTATACCGCCTGTCCCAGTGTCGACCCGAAGAAGGGGACCTGGGCAGCCACCGGCATCAACGAAGCCAATGTCGGCATGACAGCCACCGAGACCATCACTTCCAATCCCCGTGTCCTGGCAGCCGATCCCCTCGTCGAGCTCAAAGAGGCCAAAGGCCGTCAGAAGGAAGTTCCCGGCGGCATCGGAGAAGAGGATATCGTCGTTCTGGTCCTCCCCTATATCCGCAGCGCGCGGGAAGGCGTACTGCGTCTGGCTTCCCTGCTGGAACAGTATGGCACCTATGAGATGAACGGGATCGCCTTCAACGATGCCGAAGAAGCCTGGTGGCTGGAAACGATCGGCGGCCATCACTGGATCGCCCGGCGCGTCCCGGATGACCGGGTCGTGATCGCCCCGAACCAGTTCGGTATGGATTCATTTGATCTGGAAGATGCTTTCGGTGAGCAGAAAGCCAATCTGTGCTCGGCGGATCTGCGGGAATTCATCGCGGAAAACCATCTGGATCTGAATCAGAACGGCGTCTTTAATCCTCGTGACATTTTCGGTTCCCATACCGACATGGACCATATCTACAACACACCGCGGGCATGGTTCATGGCCCGCTATCTGAATCCCACAAAGTACCGCTGGGACGGTGTAAATGCCGATTTCACGCCGGAAAGCGACAACATCCCCTGGTCCCTGGTGCCGGAGCGCAAAGTGGCTGCGGAAGACGTGAAGTATATGCTCTCCGCCCATTATCAGGGTACACCTTACAACCCTTACACCAACCATGATACCGGTAAGCGGGGGATGTACCGCTCGATCGGCATCAACCGCACCGGCGTGACCTCGATCTGCCAGATCCGCAGCGGCGTTCCGGAACCCATCCGCGGGATCGAATGGATCTGTTTCGGGTCCACGACCTTCAGCACCATGCTGCCGGTCTATACCAACGTATCCCGGATGCCGCGCTATCTGAGCGACGTCACACTGGATACTTCCACCGAAAATTTCTACTGGGGCAGCCGTCTGATCGACGCCCTGGCGGATCACAATTACAATACCTGCATCCAGAACATCAACCGCTACCACAACGCGGTGGTGACCAAAGGACGCAGGATCATCCGTGAATACGATCAGAAAATGACGGAAAGCGGCGATTTCAGCCTGACCGGGAAAGCCAATGAAGAACTGTGCAGCATGGCAAAAGAGCAGACCATCGACACGCTGAACAAGATCCTGCTGGACGCCAG
>JAFVHC010000108.1 GCA_017474705.1 Bacillota bacterium | reverse complement strand
CTCAGAAAGTACTACCATATCACCGAAGCAGGGCATCAGCGCATCGAAGAATTCAAAGAAGAATTCAAAGAAGTCATATCCATCTACCAGTTCGTGACCAAGGAGGAAGCACAATGAATAAGCAAGAGTTTCTCATGGCCTTGCAATATGGCCTGTCCGGTCTGCCGCAGGCGGACGTGGCAGAACGCCTGGCATTCTATAGTGAAATGATCGATGACCGCGTGGAAGAAGGTCTGACGGAAGAGGAAGCGGTCGCACAGATCGGCCCGATCGACAAGGTCGTGGCCCAGATCATCGAGGAGACCCCGCTGACGCGGATCGTCAAGGAAAGGATCGCTCCAAAGCATCGCACCGGCGCAGGCGAGATCATCCTGCTGGTACTTGGATTTCCGCTTTGGTTTCCGTTGCTGGCAGCATTTGCCGCGATCATGTTTTCTTTCTACATCGTGATCTGGTCACTGGTCATCTGCCTGTGGGCGGTCGAAGTCTCTCTCTGGGCAGCTGCATTCGGAGGTATCGTAGCCGGTGTGACCATGATCTTGCGCGGCGACGGTATGCAGGGTCTGTTCATGATAGGTGCAGGCCTTGTGTGCGCCGGATTATCGATCTTCCTGTTCTTCGGCTGTGTAGCAGCCACTAAAGGTATGCTGCGCATGACGCAGAAGATCGCCGGATGGATCAAGAAATCGTTCATGAAAAAGGAGAGTGCAAGATGAAAAAAGCATTTATGATCATAGGCGCCATTCTTACTGCAGTCGGCATCGGTCTTCTTGTCTGGACGTTGGCTGCTGCAGATCTGGACCTGTCCAATCTCAGTACCGCTAAATATGAGACATCTACATACCCGATCGAAAATGAGATCCGAAATATTGAGATCCGGACGAATGAGGCGGATATCCTGTTCCAACCTTCAGAAGATGGAAAGACCAGTGTCGTCATCAAGGAACAGGAAAAAGTCAGACATTCCGTATCTGAGGAAGCTGGAACTTTGAAGATCGATGTGGAGGACCATCGGAAATGGGTCGATCACCTGGGCTTCTTTAATAATCAAATGACGATCACCATCTATCTGCCTTTGACAGAATATCAGGGAATCGGGATCAATACCAACACGGGTGACGTGATCATTTCCAATGAATTCACCTTTGGAAACGCTGAAATCGTGACAGATACCGGCGATATCCGCTGCAACGCACACTTCCGGGAGCAGTGCACGATCAAGACGGACACGGGCGATATCAACATCGACGGGATGCATGCAGGAAATCTGGATATGTCCGTTACGACAGGCCATATCGATCTGCATCGGGTGGAGTGCAACGGCATGCTTGCAACGAAAGTATCGACCGGAAAAATATGGCTTACGGACGTGAACTGTGGAGAACTCGTATCCAATGGTGACACGGGAGATATCACTTTGAAAAACGTCATTGCCGCTGGCAGCTTTCAGATCAAAAGAGACACGGGAGACGTCACTTTCGATAATAGTGATGCCGCAGAGATCAACGTGAAAACATCCACAGGAGACGTTTCGGGAACGCTGCGGTCCGAAAAGATCTTCTTCGTGGAAACTTCGACCGGCGAAACGAACGTACCGAAGACCATGACCGGCGGTACATGTGAGATCAAGACGAGCACAGGAGACGTGCACATCGAGATCGTGGAAAATTGAGCCGTGAAACAGCAGAACAGCTGACGCCATACCATGTGGCGTCAGTTTCTTTTTATGTTTGGCATGTAGTGCTTGCATTGTTGGGATCTTTATTGTATTATTCTACATAAATATGAGGAAATAATTCATAAAGGGAGGGATATGCATGCAGTGTCCACGTTGTGGAAATCAGGTGCCGGAAGGCGCGCTGTTCTGTACGGTCTGTGGATTGAAACTGGATGTTCGGACGGAAATGCCGGCGCCGGATCCGCAGGAAGTACAGGCGGATATGACGCCGACGGAAACTCATGAAGCACAGCCTGATATGACGCCTATGGCGCCGCAGGAAGCACAACCTGATATGACGCCGCAGGAAGTACAGCCGGATATGACGCCTGTGTCACCCCAGGAAATGCAGCCGGAAATGATGCCGACAGCACCGCAGATGCCGGATGAAGTACCAAAAGCAGCCCCTAAAAAGCAGAAAAAAGCGGGCAAGATCCTGGCAGCATTGGCCGTTTTGGTCGCATTGCTCGCGATGGGCGGCATCTTCGTCCTGAAACCGGCGATGGAGCGGGATAAACTGGTCCAGCGGTATAATGAAGGCACCGCATGCCTGAAGAACGGTGATTACAGTCAGGCACTGGCGATCTTCGATGAACTGGGTGAGTTCGAAGATGCAGCGTATTGGAAAGAATATGCGCAGAACGAACTGGATTATAAAACGATCGAACGGCTGAAAGGCTCCAAGGATTATGACAAGATCATCAGTATCCTGGAGAAACGTGCTGAGTATTATAAACCGTCCAAGATCGAACAAGAAGCGTCGGCACTTGCAAAAGAATACAAAACGCTGAAGGATGCATTAGGCGCTTACGAAGCAGGCAACCACGCAGAGGCGCTGGCACAGTTTGAAGCCCTCCAGACGTTAGGCAGTGACTTCGGCCGTGAACAAAGTCTGTGCCGCGCACATATCGCAGAGGAAGAGCACAGATGGGGCGACGTCCTGATCCAGTTGTATGCGGTCATGAAGGGCGATCCTGACTGCACGTTCCTGGAAGAGCCGCAGGATGAGACGGATTATTACTTCCAGGAGGTCTTTGAGTCCGGTGCAGATGAGATCTCTGCCTGGGACGTGGTAGTGACCGAAGATGAGGAAACGCAGGCTTTGAAGCAGACGGCTGTCGATGGCTTGCATTACGAGCGCGGCGCACGGGCTCTGGCAGAAGGAGACTTTGAGCGCGCCATGGATATCCTGGATGATATCCCGGGATTCCTGGATGCAGACGCCCTTTATGAGGAAGCGCGCGCTGGGCAGGAAGCCAAGGAAGAGGAAGAGCGTAAGCGTAAGGAAGAGGAAGAACGCAAGCGTCAGGAAGAGGAGAAGGCGCGCCAGGAGGCCATGGCCAAGACCTACAAGGAAGCGGAAGAACTGTATGACAATGGCGAGTATTACAAAGCCAAGCAGCTCTTCGAGTCTGTTTCCGAATACGAGGATGCCTACGACCGTGCCGAGGCCTGCGTACAGCCTCTGCCGGAGACGGGTGATTATCTGGTCAGCGGCGGCTCCTCCAGTTCTCTGACCATCGAAGCACCGAGCGGTGATAATGCTGTATATATCAAGGTCTACGACACCGATGGCAACACGGTCTGCAAGACGTTCATCCGTTCAGGCGAGAGCGCTACCGTATGGATCGACGGCGGTACCTATACGATGAAGGTCGCCTATGGCACCGAGTGGTATGGTGAGATCGACGTATTCGGCGATTACGGTACCTATTCACAGCTGATGAACGGCGATACAGAGCTGTTTGAATTGAACAATGGTTATACCTATACGCTGCAGCTGCTTGCGAGCACAGAAGGCAACGTGGGTTCGCAGGACGTCGAAGGCGGCGCCGGCGGCATGTAAGGAGGACGGATGATGAAAAAAGTATTAGCAATTCTGATCGCTCTGGCCATGCTGCTGATGCTGGCCGGATGTACGCAGTTGGAGACCTATGAGATCCCCAAAGATGGGTCCGGCAATGCTGCGGTGCAAGAGAGTTCTAAGGAAGACTCAGCCCAGCCGGCAGCGGAGTCGGCGGATGTGGCAGAGGAACAGGCAGAGGAACCTGTGGAAGAAGCTGCAGAAGAAGCTGCAGAAGTTCCCGCAGACGAGACTCCGGCGGAGGAAACACCTGCGGAAGAGAGTACAGCGTCTGCCAACGGTGTTGTCTATGATTGGGGCGAGATCAAGGTCGAACTGAACGAAGTGTCGGAAGATATCGATGATCCATTCGGCCAAATGCCTGTTCCGGAAGGCAAATGGGTCAAAGTGCTTTTGACGGTCGTCGAAGGCGAGATGGAGTGCAGCAAGGTCAGCGACCTGATCATGGATGACGGGATCGTGAAGCTCAATGGACAGGTCTCCAAGAACATCACCCAGTCCGGCATCAAGATCGTGGATGATACGAGTTATTCCGTCGGTACGATCAGTGTGTTCTTTGATGTGGATCCGGACTATGTACCCAACATCGATGACGTCTATGTTGGCGAATCTTCGTCCACGGGAGGAGAGAGTGCGGAAACGCCTGCTGCTGCAGCGGAAGGTATCGAAGTGGTCTCGGACAAGATGTACATTCCGGAAGCGGGCGGCATGGCCTATACACCTTCCGGCGCCTCCGGTTATTTCGCGGTCGATGGGCATCTGAAAGCACAGACTACCATCGGCATTGCGGTGGACCCGCCCGGGATCTTGAATTATGACCTCTCGCTGAAGACCGATGCGGCAATGACCATTGAAGCCAAGATCGAAGTTTATAAAGACGGGACTTTGCTTGCGGAGTATACGGAGTCAGGCTTGGAACTGCCGGCCGGTGAAACGACCATCAATGCCTGCGCCAAGACGGGTGAGGATGCGGTCTGCTCTGGTGAGTATAGTGTCAAGTTCTATATCAATGGTGCTATGGTGAAGGAAAGCACAGGGTCGGTCTCCTGATCGCCCCCTATATGAAGGATGCCCTCTGATGCATGATTCCTGCGTCAGAGGGCATTTATCTCGCCTTGCTATATAGCTTGAAATGTGATACATTATGACCAAATCCATAAGTAGAAAGGATGGACGTCATGAAAGCAGAAGGACTTGCGGCGCGTCCGCCCATGGGATGGAATTCCTGGAACACGTTCGGCCCGCATATCAACGAGCGTTTGATCTTTGAAACGGCCGACCGTATGGTGGATGAGGGCTATCTGGAAGCCGGTTATGAGTACCTGGTCATCGATGACTGCTGGTCGCTGAAAGAGCGTGATGCAAACGGCCGCCTGGTGGCGGATCCGGAGAAATTCCCACATGGCATGAAAGCGGTCGCAGCCTACGTGCATGCCAAAGGCTTGAAGTTCGGCATGTATTCCTGCGCCGGGACACTGACATGCGCAGGGTATCCCGCAAGTTTTGACCACGAGTTCATAGATGCAGAAACATTCGCGGAGTGGGGCGTGGATTTCCTGAAATATGATTTCTGCTATTTCCCGCGAACGGCCGATTGCAAGACGCATTATCGTCGTATAGCCATGGCATTGAAAGCCTGCCGGCGTCCCATCCTGCTGTCTGCCTGCAACTGGGGCGTGGAAGAGCCCTGGACCTGGATGCAGGGGGCCGGTGCACAGATGTATCGTTCCACTGGGGATATCAACGAAAGTTTCCGTTCCATCATGGACATCGCGGACAGCCAAGAACCGAATCTGGCCTATAATGGTCCCTACTGCTGGAATGATATGGACATGCTGGTGGTCGGCATGTACGGCAAGGGAAACGTTGCTTTTACCGGCGGCTGCACGGATGCTGAATACCGCACGCATTTCGGGCTGTGGTGCCTGTTCAGCGTACCCTTGATGATGGGTGCGGATCTGCGGGATCTTCGGGCGGAAAGCAAAGCGCTGTTGCTGAATAAAGAGCTGATCGCCATCGATCAGGATCCGGAAGCCCGTGCACCGTACCGCCTGTGGGACGAGAAGGATGGCCGCCGCAGCTACTGCAAGCATCTGTCGGACGGGACGTACGTCCTGGCCTATTTCAATCCTTCGGAGCAGGATGCCCAGGTCAACTCCAATTTTGAGGACGCTGGCCTGCAGTTTTCCGCGGGTTATGCGCTGGAGCTGACGGACGTGTTCACCGGGGAGGTCATCCGTCGTACGGAGTATTACAATCCGATCGTTCCATCGCATGACTGCAGGATCTATAAAGCCCGGTTGGTGCGTCGCTGATGGAAGTCTGCTGCAAACAATGCGGCAAGCCTTTGTCGCGTGATGAGATCGGTCTGCATAAGAAAATGATCAACCGCGGGGCGACCGAGTTCTTCTGCCTGGAGTGCCTGGCAGGATATTTCAATGCCCCGCCGGATCTTCTAAAAGAAAAGATCGAACAGTTCCGCAAAGATGGTTGTACATTGTTCCTTTAGGAAGGTGACCCCCATGGAGAAAGTAACCGCCAAACTGCTGCGTGGACAAAAGCTGGCACGATCCAACGCTCAGATCTACAAGCAACTGGCCAAAGAGACCAAAGATAAAAAGCGCAGAAAAGCACTGCTGAAACTAGCGGCGGACGAAAAGAAAATGGCCGGTACCCTGAAAGGGATCGCAGGCATGAAGGCGAAGCCGAATTTCCTTTTGGTCCGTTTCAAGAAAGCGCTGTACCGTGGACTGAATATCCGGGATTTCTATAATCTTACGGAACTGAAGCGCAGGATCCACGCAAAACGGTATGCTTCACTTGCTTCAGCGCAGGCAGGGATCCTTCCGGTCAAACCGAAATTCCAGAAAAAATTAAGCGCCTCCGTTGCGAAGGCGCAGACCCACATGGGTTTGTTGAAGAAGCAAAGCTGATCTTTACCGCCCGATCCGGGTGATCGATCCTGCCGGCAGGTGCACAG
Organism: Bacillota bacterium; assembly: GCA_017474705.1. Taxonomy (GTDB): domain Bacteria; phylum Bacillota; class Clostridia; order Lachnospirales; family Bianqueaceae; genus RUG159. Next base: position 55 of record JAFVHC010000108.1, on the reverse strand, counting down.
CTTCTTTGCTGACCCACAGCCAGAGATCAGCAGCAGTGGGATTTTCGATGAGATG
>JAFVHC010000014.1 GCA_017474705.1 Bacillota bacterium | reverse complement strand
GCGGCGGGAACGAAGTGCAGCCGCGCGGAGACTTATCTCTCCCCGTGCCTTTTTCTTTACTCGATATTCCTCACGATACCTGAAAACAATACGGATCCATCTCTTCCGGTTACGATAAACATGAACGGCCGATCAACAATGAAATCGATCTCCTCATCCGGAAGTGCTGCGCCTTCAGCGACAGCCAATTCTGTATAGGCAGCTCCTGTGACACCTTCCTCATCGATCTCGACCAGCGCAGCATGTTCTGCTTTGCTTACAAACAATTCATCTTTTTCTGTCGTAAGGGGCGTGAAATCAGACCGCGTTGGATCTAAAGCGTCCGTTATCCCCAGCGACCGGATCGTTTCGATCAAATCGGTTTTAGCCGTCACTCGGAATTTGGGTACTGACAGATGTACCATCGGATAGGACCTGTTCTCATCCTCTCCGTATCTGGCTGCATTTAGAACACTTGGATCCACCGCCAGATCATTCACATCTACGCCCTCTTCTGGCAGATAGAAAGTCATATTCCCACTGTCTGTCAGATTGAGGCTCAACGCGATATACGTGTCCGTCCGATATACGCCCATCATATCCGACCGATGCATCATATCGACGGTAGTGTCGCCTACTGTCCCATGAAAAGTTTCCTGCGTCGTATTGTTTTCGCGAAATACATCCACCCAAGTTGCTTTGTAGTAGATCGTCGAAAGGATCTCCAGGACCGTATCCGGCTGGATCTTCATATCTTTCGTATATTCACTGAGCAGGTTCCCTGTGTTTTCATCCGTCCAGCGGCGCAGCGCTTCATCCATTTCCTCTGAACCTGGAATCCCACTGAATGAAGATGCATAGTACTGGTTCGCAAGCCGTTTCAGCGTCTCCATATTGTATGAAACAGACTGGTCCAGCCATATCGAATTGGCCAAAAGACTTTTCAGAGCCGGTGTATCGACATAGTTGCTTTGCCACAATGCATTGACCTGTCCACGCAGCTTATCGATATCAGAGCACCCAAGCATGTCCAGGATCTGCTGACGGGTCGTTCCTTCCGAAACCTCTGCCAACATGGCAAATGCAATGTAGATATTGATCGGCGAACATACCGTGTTCTGATCCTCTGCGGCCAGGAGCTGTCCCATGATCGATGAATAGTAACCTTGAAGCTCTTTTTGATATCCAGCGGACCTGTCTGTCAGCTTCCGATAGGATTCCCACCATTCCCAATGGACATCATTCTCGTAAAAATCACCGACGCTCATATGCTGGGCTACCGGTTCAGGATAGGTGGCATTGACCGCAAAAACACCTTCCGCCTGCATAGGTTCACTCCCCTGATCGAATCTACTTTTGAAGAATGGAGATCTTAGAAAAACCACCAGCACAGCTAAAGCGCATGTAGCGGCGGCTGCGCACCGCATCCACAAGACTCGTCTTGGCGCGCGTTTTCTCTGAGCATCATGGATGATCTCTTCATTGATCTCACCCATTGCATCGAACAGATCCTCCTTTTTCATATGTCATACCCTCTTTCTGTAAGATATGTGCGCAGTTTTTTCCGCAGTCGGTTCAAGATCACCGATACATTGTTGTCCGTGGTATGAAAGCGATCTGCGATCGTGTGCACACTATACGCGTACCAATATCGCAGAACGAACATATCGCGCTTCGTCCGTGGCAACGATCCAAGGAACCTGTTGATCTCACGAACCAGTTCTTTGTTCTCCCACCGCGCTTCCGTATCATCCTGTCCGGAAACGCATTCACCCAGTTCTTCCAGAACCAGATCTATCTCAGCGCCTCCTCTTTTATCACGATGGGATCTTCTGTACACGTCAAAAGACAGATTTCTGGTGATCTTCCCGAAAAATGCGCTTAGTACAGTGGGACGCTGCGGCGGCATAGCGTTCCAGGCACGGAGCCATGTGTCATTCACGCATTCTTCTGCATCCGCTATGTCGGTCAGGATCCGGCAGGCGATCTGCCGCACATATGATCCATATTTCTTCGATGATTCTTCGATCGCGGATTCGTTCCTGTCCCAATACAGTTGGATGATCTTATCATCTTCCAATGCTCCCACCTCCTTTTCACTTATAATGACGACAT
>JAFVHC010000013.1 GCA_017474705.1 Bacillota bacterium | reverse complement strand
CCTTTCTTCCAGGCAGCTGTTCTTTTTTATCTTCGTGCTCTTCTCCGTAAAAACTGCTGCAGTTTGCGGGAGTATGCAGGTTCACTCAGGATCACGACTGTCAGGTCTCCGTTTTCTTCACAGGCATCTTCCAGCATGGTAATGAGCTGTGCATAATAGCCTTCCAGATTGCTCTTGAGCTTCTGCACGCCTTCGATATAGATCTCGGTCTCTTCGTTGGCGGTGCTTAAGCAGTCGTACAATGCGTCCAGATTAGCGCCGTAGTATTCCGGTAACTCCAGCTGATCCTTCAGTGTCTGGTGCAGGTCAGCTTTGGATCTGATCTTACGACCATCGATGAATGCCGTTTTCATGATCTTGTTCCTCCTGAGACCATCGTTTTAGTACAGCTGTGTGAACGTATCGTAGTGGTCCTTCGTGTAGTAGATCGAACCGTTCTTTCCGAAAACGATGCGCTCTCCTCCGCGATAGCCACCCGTATAGTTCACGTCACATTCCGTGTAACGGGTGTTCGATGGCAGCTGGCCTTCATAATTACCAAAGCGGTCGCCGCCGATGCTCATGCCCGGCGCTACTTCATCCAGGTTGCCCAGGCTGGAGTCCCAGCCCAGCTCCATAGCTTCTCGCTTGGTGATGAAATTGTCCGGAAGGTGGCCGAACTCGTGGATGTAGGCGGCCACTTCTTCCGGTGACGTATAAGTTCCTGATTCGATCACGCCTAAGCCGGCTGCATCAGCCTGACTCTCCGCGGCAGAAGGAACGGACGCATCGTCCGCGGCGTTATCCTTCGCCGCCTGCGGAAAATCCACCGCAGGGGTCCAGTAATGCTGCTGGTAGATATCCGTGAAGCGATAGTTGACTCTGGCATTGCCATCGCCCATGCGGACGTTGGTGATCTCCAGCTTCCCGGATACGGTCAGCGTATCGGCAATGAAGTAGGTATCCTGGTACTCGCCCTCGTAGGTGTAATAATCGCACAGGAAGTCGATCGTATCGCCGTCGTTGATGGTATCGTAGCTCTTGGCGACGGTCTGGGTCTCGTCCTCGGTGTAGACCGTGCGGGCACCCACCACTTCGCCCTTGCCGGTGTTGCCGTCGATGACGGTCAGCAGCTCGACGCGCTGGCCGTTCAGGAGCGCCGGGATATGGCCATGGATCTCATCGCCGGAGGTGTAATCGTAATAATACGCCACAGGCTGTCCATTGACCGCGACCCAGGTGAAATCGGTCTCGGCGACCAGGTCACCATCATCGTTGAACTCGAAGACGTTGTCACGGCCCATATCCATGTAACCGGCACCGTCATCATAGAACATGCCCTGTTCCAGACCGGTGAGCAGTTCCCATTGATCTTCTGTCAAAGAGATGACCTGTTCTCCGGCGTCGTTCTTCTTCCAGACCAGTTTGGTGGCGTCGAAGAAGTTGGCAGTGATGTATTCCGTGAGCTCATCATCCGTAAGGGAACGATCCTGCAGGAACTGCGCGTTCTTGCCGCTGCCAAGTCCCAGGATGGAGCTGTAGTCGCCGCCCAGGAAACCGCCCAGGAGGCTCCCCAGCATATCCGGGCTGGAGGCTCCGGAGGAACCGCCCGTCAGGCCGCCCAGGAGGCTTCCGAACATGGAGTCATAGCCGCCGGCACCTGCCTGTCCGCAGACTTCCAGGCTCGCGAACTCACGGATCGCATCGGAATAGCTGGAATCCATACCGATGGCATTATAGGTGTTGACCGCGGAGTCGACACTGGAGGCCGAACGGTACGGGAAGTAGATGGAAATACCGTAGGAGTTGCTCATGTCGGCGGAGGTACGGTTGTACTTGACCGCGCCCTGCAGGGCGTCGGCCAGTTTCTGACCTTCCTTATTGCCGACGTTCTTCGCGAAATGCACAAGGTCGACCTGATCGATCTGCGTGGAGCGGGCAAACTCGCGGGTGCTGTTGCGCGCGTCGGAGATCTTGGTGTAGTCCTTGTTTTTGATCATCTTGGTCAGCGACTTGGAGAAACTCTTCAGCGAATCAGGCGCCGAATAACTGAGCTCTGCCAGGTCAACGACGGACAGGGTCGCGGACTGTCCGCGGCAGGTCTTGCCGCAGGTCTCCACGAAGGTGTCGACGATGTTCTTGCCGATATCGACCGTAGCCATGGAAGGATCGCTGCACAGAGCCGTCAGCCAGTCAGTGTAGTACCAGCCCACACCAGGCTCCGTCTCCTCGGAGGCGATCATGTAGTCGGCATAGTCGTCCAGCATAAGGCCGGTCTCGACCGTAGCCATGAGGCAGGCGTCGAAGCCGATGAAATCGAACTTGGTGCCGGCCTTCTTCAGTGCTTCATTGACGCCGGCCAGGCTCATGGAACCGGCACGGACGTTCTTTTCATCATAACCATAACCTTGTACGGATCCCCCGCCGTGATCCCAGAGGATCAGTTCCTGACGGTTGGCCGGGAAGTTCTTGGTGCAGTATTTGATGAAGGTGGTCAGCGTGTCCGGATCGACCATGGACTTGTTGCCCATGTCGGTCTCCAGAGGCTGCAGGCCGCCTTTGACGACCTTGTAGATCTGGTTCGTGGTACTGCTGATGTTCTGGTTCTGCCAGCGCTTGCAGCCACCGGTGTAAACGATGATGTTGACGCTGTCATTGAGCGCGGCGTTGCACATCTCGATCAGGTCACGGGTCGCCATGCCGGAACGGGACTCCAGGTCCGTACCGCACATATAGATCATGATGGTGACCTTGTCCTTCTTGCCGCCTTTGATCGTGGTATACTTTTCACGTACGCCGTTCAGTACGGTGACATCCGCTTCCTGCTCCACGGTCTCTTCCTGCCAGGACGTGTTGTCGTAGGTGGTACCGCTGGTGATGTTCTGCACCGCATTGTCGGTGACACCGAAGTCATAGCTGCCGGAGGAAGATCCGCTTCCGCCGCCGAACAGACCGCCCAGCAGACCGCTGAACAGATTGCGTCCGCCGCCGAACAGGAACAAGAGGATCAGGATGATGATCAGCCATTTGCCGATCTTGAATCCTCCGCCGCCTCCGTTGTTGCTGCCGCCGCCACTGTTGCCGCCGGTCAGGTTGATGAAGCCTTGGTTATTGTTCTGCTGCTGCTGCTG
>JAFVHC010000107.1 GCA_017474705.1 Bacillota bacterium | reverse complement strand
TCGTCATGATCACCCATGAGCCGGACATCGCTGCGCATGCCAAGCGTCAGATGATGATCCGCGACGGTCGCTTCGTGCATCCCGAAGAACTGCATGAGAGGAGGAACAGCAATGGCTAAATGGAAGAAACGATTGATCGCAAGCATCGTGACATTGGCCATACTGGGCGGTCTCGGCACCGGAGGATATTATATTTGGAAAGGCAATCATACAGAAGTCATCGAAGTCTTCCCTGTGGCCAACGTTGCTGAACAGTACTGGGGCGACAACACCTCGGTCAGCGGCAATATCTCCTCCGGCAAAGAACAATCGGTCATGCTGCGCGAAGGCCTGATCGATCATATCAACGTCAAGGAAGGCGATTCCGTCAGCAAGGGAGACGTGCTCCTGGTCTATGATACCACCTCTTTCCAGCTCGTTCTGCAATCCGACGAAGCCCGCATCGCGGTCATGGAAAGCAACATCGAACGTAAAAAAGAGGAAATCAGCAAATACTATACTTTGAAGCCATCGGAGTGGGCGCCGAAGCCCACAGAGAAGACCATCGACCATGGTGCATTGAAATTCACGAAATCCACGATCGACGTGGGGACCAAATCCCTGCCGGACGGCGCTTACGGCCTCCTTTTCCGTATTCAGCCCGGCATCAAGGTCACTTCCGATTTCCTTAAGTGGCTCCGCAAAAGCGGCAAGACCGCCGAGATCCAGCTCTACGAGGGCGAGACCATGTTCGGCAGTTATATCCTGGACGGCAGCCAGCTGCCGCAGCCTGAGACACGGATCATCGATGATGGAGAGCCTGATGATTCATCCAAAGAGGATTCTTCCAAAGACGATTCATCGGACGACTCTTCCGGTGATGATTCCTCCGGCGATGATTCTTCCGGCGACGATTCTTCCGGGGATGACTCTTCCGGCGATGATTCCTCCGGTGATGATTCCTCTGACGATTCCTCCAGTGATGATTCTTCCGACGATTCCTCCGACTCCTCTTCTGAGCCGGAATCCGAACCGGATGATTCCTCCGATGACAGTTCCGAGGAGTCCGTTACTCCGGACAGCGTCGGCGCAGAAACGCGCTTCGGCAAAATGAAGACGGTCACCATCGATCCTTTGGACGATGACTGGGATCCTTTCGAAGGTCTGACCTTCACCGGCGACGGCGTCATGCTGGACATGAATGTACGCAAGCATAATTTCGGACAGCTCATCACCTGCACGCCCATGACCTACGAGCGCTACGAGACCATCTACATCGATAATTTCCCGGAAAACGCCGGTGAGAACTACATGTATTCCAAAAAAGATCTGGCGGAAATGGCCGAAGAAGCCGAGAAAGACCTGGTCAGCCTGCAGCTGGATCTGCGCGAACTCAATCTGACTTATGAAAAAGACAAACTCATCGGACAGACCGGCGAAGTCAAGGCCGAGATCGATGGGAGCATCACGCAGCTGGGCGATCCTTCCGCTTTGAGCGCCGGCGACACCTTGTTGACTGTCAAGGGCAATGAGAACTACACGCTGACCTTATACATCAGCGAAATGCGGCTCGCCAGCATGGAGCCCGGCCTTCAGGTCACCGCTTTTTCTTATGAAAGCGGCAACTCCTTCACCGCAACGATCGATGAGATCGGAACGACCCCGCTGGAAGGTTCTTACGGTTGGAATGAAAACCCGAACAATTCCTACTTCCCGGTCTTCGCCAAAGTAGATGATTCCGAGATCCAGATGTCTATCGGAGAATACTGCGAGGTCACTTTGCCGCAGACCAACGATTCCGGCGTCGTCGGCTTCTTCATTCCGCGTTTCTGCATCCGCAAAGATGATTCCGGTTCCTACGTCATGAAGACCGACGAGAACGGACTGCTGAAGAAACAGTATGTCAAGACCGGACGTATCCTCTGGGGTGAGCAGATCGAGATCCTGGCAGGTCTGAGCCAGGAGGATCACATCGCCTTCCCCTACGGCAAGACCGTCCGCGAAGGTGCAGCCACCAAACAGGTGGATTATCCGTCATACTAAGGAGGTGGCTCTATGATAGAAAACATCCGTCTTTCCCTGAAAGGGATCTGGAGCCATAAGATGCGCAGTTTCCTGACGATGCTCGGTATCATTATCGGCATCGCCGCGATCATCGCCATCGTCTCCACGATCAAAGGTACCAACGAACAGATCAAAAACAACCTGATCGGTTCAGGCACGAACACCGTGACCGTCCAGCTGTACCGCGACAATTATCCCGCGGAATTCGCTTATGAGCCGGTGCCGGAGGGCGTCCCGATCTTCACGGACGAGATCCACGACCGTATCATCGGCTTCAGCGAGATCGAATCGGTGACTTTCGTCAACAAGCGTGAATACGCCGACAGCGTATATTACGGCAACACCAATCTCTCCTCTTCGATCTTTGGGGTCGACCGGTACTATTTCGACACTGCCGGCTACCAGGTCATCAAGGGACGGGGATTCTCTGAAAGCGATCTGAAGACCAGCAAGGCTTTCTGCATCATCGATGAGTCCATCAGCGCCTCCTTTGGCGGGGCGGAACCGATCGGACAAGTGCTGGACATCAATGGCACGCCTTTCGTGGTCATCGGCGTCGTCAGTCAGAAAAGCACCTTCGAGCCTGTTATCAACTCCATCGAAGAGTATTACACCTACATGAAGAATGCCAACGGCGCGATCTTCATTCCCCAGCAGATGTGGCCGGTCATCTTTCAGTACGATGAGCCGCAGGCCGTCATCGTGCGGGCCAAGAGCACCGACGATATGACACAGGCCGGCAAGAAGACACAGGAGCTCCTGAACAAAATGCTGCCGAACACGGATACCTTCAAGTACCAGAGCAACGACTTGTCCGATGAAGCGGCGCAGATCCAGCAGCTGTCCAACTCCACCAATACGATGCTGGTCGGTATCGCCTCCATCTCACTCCTGGTCGGCGGTATCGGCGTCATGAACATCATGCTGGTATCGGTAACTGAACGTACCCGTGAGATCGGCTTGAAGAAGGCCCTGGGCGCCCGCAAACGGAGGATCCTGGGGCAGTTTCTGACCGAAGCCGCGATGCTCTCCCTGATCGGCGGTGTCATCGGCATCGGCCTTGGTATTGGCCTGTCCCGATTGATCTCCATCCTGGCTGGCGTGCCGGTAGCGATCAGTATGCCCGCCATCGTGGTTGCCGTCGTCTTCTCCATGTTCGTCGGCATCGTATTCGGCCTCGTCCCTTCCATCAAAGCTTCTAACCTCAACCCGATCGAAGCCCTGGGGTACGAGTAAGTTCGATCAAATAAATCCAGCGCCATACGCAAAAAAAGCCCTTTACTTGTAAAAGGGCTTTTTTCAACACAACGAAAGACCCGCCTCGGAAAACAATGTTCTGAGGCGGGTCTTTCCAACTTCGTTTATGTTGGAAGAATTAGTTGGTGATAGTAAGCTCGGTCTCTTTGTCGAAGATGTGGATGTGGGCCGGGTCGAACGCCAGTTTCAGGCGGTCACCAGCTTTGATCTGCTGACGAGCGGAGACGGTAGCGACGATGTTGTCATCATCACCGATGATCAGATACAGATGCATGTCGGCACCAAGAAGTTCGGTAACGTTGACGTCTGCAGTAACGACATCCTGCGGGAAACGCTCGATGGAGGTAGAGGTCGCATGGATATCTTCAGGACGGATACCAAGGATGACTTCCTTGCCGATGTAGCCGCCGTCGACCAGTTTCTGAGCCTTCTCAGCCGGAAGCAGGACCTTCTGACCGGAGAATGCCAGATATACATCATTGCCTTCCTTCTGCGCAACAGCGTCGATGAAGTTCATCTGCGGGGAGCCGATGAAGCCGGCGACGAACAGATTGTCAGGCTCGTTGTACAGAGTGATCGGGGAAGCGACCTGCTGCATGATACCATCCTTCATAACGACGATGCGGGTACCAAGGGTCATAGCCTCGACCTGGTCATGAGTAACATAGATGATGGTAGCCTTCAGACGCTGATGCAGTTTCGCGATCTCAACACGCATCTGAACACGCAGCTTAGCATCCAGGTTGGACAGAGGTTCGTCCATCAGGAAGACCTTCGGCTCACTAACGATAGCACGTCCCATAGCAACACGCTGTCTCTGACCACCGGACAGAGCCTTCGGTTTACGATCCAGCAGGTGCTCGATCTCAAGGATCTTAGCGGCTTCTTTAACGCGCTGCTCGATCTCAGCCTTCGGGGTCTTGCGGAGCTTCAGACCAAAAGCCATGTTATCATAAACGGTCATATGCGGATACAGAGCATAGTTCTGGAAAACCATCGCGATATCACGATCCTTCGGAGCTACATCGTTCATCAGTTTGTCGCCGATGTACAGTTCGCCTTCGGTGATCTCTTCCAGACCAGCGATCATACGCAGGGTGGTGGACTTACCGCAGCCAGAGGGGCCGACGAAGATGATGAACTCCTGATCTGCAATATCCAGATTGAAGTCATTGACAGCGGTGATACCGTTGCCGTACGTCTTCTTGATGTTATTCAACTGTAAACTTGCGATATTGTGATTTCCTCCTTAATAAGATACAGTTTTTGATTGATATTATAATACATGATTCACTGCAAAATTACTATTGGAT
>JAFVHC010000106.1 GCA_017474705.1 Bacillota bacterium | reverse complement strand
GGGACGTGCGGACCTGCGCACTACGAGACCGGGCGGACAGCGCTCCACACGGCCGGGGCTTATCACAACGCCGGGGACGATATTACGGCAGAAGATTGGTACCGGAAAGCCTACGAACATATGCAGGCGTTGGGAGGACCTGTCACGGCGACGATGGGGCAGGCCTGCTTTAAAGTGGGGCGCTGCGCCGTAAAGCGGGGCGACCTGGAGGCTGCGCAGCCTTATTATGAGAAGGCTGTCGAGCTGTATGACGATCTGCTCGCCAGAAAAATATTCCTGCCCGGGCGCAAATATCCGGATCAGTATACCGACCTGATCCACGACCTGGCCCGCGTAGAGCGTCTGAAGGGAAATTACGAAAGATCCATCGAACTGGAAGAGCAGTGCTGCCGGCAAAATATCGAAAGTTTCGGACACGAAACGGTCGCATTCGGCAATTACTATCTCGGCATGGGCCTTTGTTACAGCGGGCTGAAAGATTACGCAAAAGCGGACGAATATATGCAGAAAGCTCTGGAGATCTGCATGAAGCATTACGGAGCTGCGAATCTGCAGACGATGGATTGCAGAGAATCGATCGCAGACAGCCTTCTTGCCAGGGGAGACCGCGAAGGCGCCGCCGCGGAACTGAACGCGATGCTGATGGATCTGGATAAGTACTTTGGTGAGAAGAATCCGCTGACGGTCAGGGTCAGAGAGAAAGCGGATAGCCTAAGATAGGAGGCTTGGTAATATGGATCATCTCGTTTTTATATCCTATTCGACCAAGGATACGCCTCTGGCGCTGCTGATGTGCCGCCGGTTTGAAGAAGCGGGCATCCGGTACTGGTTTGCGCCGCGGGATATCAACCACCTGAATTGGGAAGAAAAGATCATGGATGCCCTGGGTAAGGCAGACGTCTGCGTGGTCATCATGGGTGAACATGCGATCGAATCAGGCGAAGTGATCAAGGAAGTCTGCGCCGCGACGAAGACCTGTGAATACATCATCCCGTTCAGAGTGGACCTTACGGACCTCTCTGCGGCGCTTGAGTATCATCTGGGACCCTGCCACTGGGTGGACGCTTCCGCGCCTCCCATCGAACAGCGTATTGGAGAACTGATCCACCGGATCGGGCATCTGAACGAGGAAGACGTAGTCTACCGGAATGCGCGCAGACTGAAACTGACTGAGCACATGGTCTGGCCCCGGCCGAATTTCCTGGGGCGGGAACAGGAGCTGGAAGAGATCGCGGAACAGCTGCCGCAGGAGGGAACGCTGTTCCTGCGCGGCATGGGCGGCATCGGAAAGTCCGAGATCGCAAAGTCCTATGCGGCAAAGTATCATGACCGCTACGACACAGTCCTGTTCCTTGGGTATGAGGGCAGTATCTTCGACCTTGTGAGCGGGGACGGCGTCCTGATCGAGAATCTGCCGCCGCGGGATCTGAACAGCGAAACAGAAGAACAGTTCTTTGACCGCAAGATGGAAGCGCTCCGCAGGATCGTTTCAGAACGGACGCTTTTCATTCTGGACAATTACGACGTGGACGACGATCCTCATTTCGCGGATCTTGCCAACACAAAGGCGCATCTGCTGATAACGACGCGCAACGAACACGAAGACTATCCGGTGATGACCATCGGTCCCATCGCCGATTTCGATACCGTGCGGACACTGTTCGTCTCCTCCTGGGGAAAGACGCCAAAGCCGGAAGATCTGCCGGTCATTGACGAGATGATACGCATGGTGGGCTGCCATACGTTCACGGTCGAACTTATTGCCAGACAGATGAAAGCCAGCCGCCGCAATCCGCTGCAGATGCGGGAACTGCTGCAGTCCGGCGGCCTGCAGACGAATCTGAAGGAGAAAGTCAAGCGGGACGGCAGCGAAGTCCAAGGCTCAGCCTATGAGTATATCAAGCGGCTGTTTGCCTTTTCCGGTCTTCCTGCGGAGAGCGAGCAGATCCTGCGCTGGATGGCCATGGTTCCGTACACAGGTATCGATACCGGGCTGTTCTACGATATCTGCCGGCTGGAATCTTTCGACGAGATCAACGATCTGGTCGCTCACAGCTGGCTGCAGATCGATGAAGACACGGACGTTCTGAGCATGCATCCCGTGATCGCGGACGTTGTACGGGAACAGCTGCACCCCTGCGTAGAGAATGGAAAGGCCTACATCGCCGGCCTGTGGCGGGAAGTCGGAAGTCTGTGGTTCAATAATCTGGAAGAAAGAGTAAGGCTTTGGCCGCTCTACGCAAAGATCATCCGCGACTATTACGACCCAATCCCGGAACTCTGGACGGAATTCAGCTACCTGGAGAACAACGCCTGGATCTGCGCCAGATACGCGCTTTCCATCGAACTGGGTCACCGTTTCCTGACATATACCAAAGCGCATTTTCCTGAAGATCATGAAAAGATCGGGATCGCGGCGAATTATCTCGGCGGCTGCTATCACAACAGCGGAGATGATATCCATGCGGAGCCGTATTACGAAGAGGGTCTGGAATGTCAGAAAAAGGCGATCCGCGGGGACAGCGGATACACCCAGTGGGACCAGCTCTCCAACGCGTACCAAAAGGTGGGCCGCTGCGCCTATCTGCGGGGAGACTATGAAAAGGCGAAGGCTTGCTTCGAGGAGTCCATCCGCATCAGTACGGAAAAGTGCGGCAAGAAAGGTTATTACTGCAACGCTGTTTTTGAGATGAGCAGTATGTACCTGAAGATGGAAGACTATGAGAACGGACTGAAATACGCGGAGGAAAGCAAAAAGATCTACGACGCCATGTCCGGTCCGGATAACCCGAACAGCGCCTGCTCTCTGACGAATATCGGCAAGTGCCGTATGCATCTGGGTGATCACGAAGGGGCCAAGAAGGCTCTGGAAGAGTCTGTGCAGCTCAATATCCGGTTCAACGGAAAAGAAAACCGCCAGACGTTCTGGGCACAGGAGGCCATTGGTGATCTGGCCATGCTGGAAGGAAAGAAGGATGAGGCACGACGCGTCTATGAAGAACTGGAAGTCGTGATGGAACAGTCCTTCGGGGAACAGAACCCGGACCTGCTTGCTCTGAAGGAAAAGATCCGCAGTACATCGGTATAAAGACAGAAAAGAAAGAACTCCGGACGGCCTGTCCGGAGTTCTTTTGATGGATATTTCAGGATACTAATCGAGATTCACATCGATGGCGAACAGGCCGCCGGCGCCGCCGGAGTACAGGTACAGGATGTTGTCATC
>JAFVHC010000105.1 GCA_017474705.1 Bacillota bacterium | reverse complement strand
CTGTTGCTCTGTTCTTCTTCGGAGACAAACGTACTGCATGACCTTATGACCCGCGTATACAGCATCACTTTGCTGTACGCGGGTCTTATCATATCCAGTCGCATTTTATTATCAGGAGGCGGTCTCCATGTATCTGGCAGTCGATGGCGGCGGTTCCAAGATCCATGCTTTGGTTTTTGATGCTGATCTGCACTTGCTCAGGCAAGGACGCTCCGGGGGTGTCAACACAACGCAGAATGCACTAGAGAGCGTTCTTATGCATATTCGTGCATGTCTGGATCAGGTTCTTTCAGGGATCCCGGCAATTGAAGAAGCCTTTGTCATTTTTGTCGGTGACAAAACTCTTTTCGCCCAGGAATTGAAATCTCGTGTGTCCGTTGGGTCATTGCATTTCTATGATGAAGCTAAAGCCGGTCTGTTAGCCGGATCCGGCCGTACAGAAGGACTTCTTGCGATTTCAGGTACCGGTTCCGATGTCTTCTATTTAGGCAAACAAGATCGCCAGATCGTAGGCGGATGGGGCATCGTGCTGGGAGATCAAGGCAGTGGTACCTGGATCGGATTACAGGCGATCCGGCGTGTCATCCGGGCATTGGATGGCTGGGGGACGAACACTTTGCTCACGCCACTGCTGCTCTCTCATTTTGATGCCACAGACGCACCACGGCGCATCATCAGCGTCGTACATGGCGCACCGGCGCCCTTTCCTGTGATCGCCGGTCTGGTACCGATCGTAGCCGACGCTGCCAGGCAAGGGGATCCACAGGCGCTGAAGATCTTTGCAGATGCGGGACTGGCATTGGGCAGGCAGATGCTGACCTTGCTCTCGCATCTGGCTGAGATCCCAGAACCGTTGATCACCTTATGCGGCGGTGCTTGGAAAGCACATCCTTTGATGTTTGAAACGTTCTGTCAGACTGTTCAGGAAGTGTATCCTCAAATCGTGATCCATCGGCCATGGTTTGAACATGTCCTTGCCGGCCCGATGGAGTTTTTGCTCCGTCAAGGTCTTTCGCGCGACGAAGCCCGCGCACGCTTACAATCTGCTTTTCCCAAGGAGGTCCTCTCATGAGCGCGATTCAGACTTACCTTTCCAACATCCATGAGATCCTGCAAAAGGTCGAAGAAACACAGGGATCTGTCATGGAGACAGCAGCTCAGGCCATGGCTCAGGCCACACTGACCGGACACAACATTTTCGCCTTTGGCTGCAGCCATGCCGGCCTGCTTGCTTTTGAACTGTATTACCGGACAGGAGGGATGGCCACGATCAATCCTGTACGTGCTCCAGGCTTATACCTGGACGTCGATCCTGCGCCATTTACAAGTCAGATCGAGCGTCTGCCGGAATACGGCCGTTTGATCTGCGATCAAAAACCGATCGGCCTCGGCGATGTCGTGATCGTACATTCCGTCTCCGGCCGCAATACTGTGACCGTAGATTTTGCCCTGCGCTGCAAAGAAAAACAAGCGACTGTCATTGCGCTGACCTCCGTCGCCACTGGAAAGGAGATCCCCTCCCGACACCCTTCAGGCAAACTTTTGATGGACGTTGCAGATATCGTCATCGATAATTGCGGCTGTGTCGGTGATGGATCTGTCACGATTGAAGGCGTTCCGGAAAAAGTCGGGCCGACCTCAACAGCCGTAGGTGCCGCGATCCTCAATGCTGTCATGACACGTGCTGTCGAATTGATCACGGAATCCGGCGGAACGGCTCCGATCTTCATCTCTGCTAACGTACCGGGCGGTGACGTACATAACAAGACCATGTTGGAAACCTATAAAGATCATATTTTCTATATCTGATATCAGGGAGGTGTCTTCATGCTGCTGGATAAGTATAATGAACGGTTGGATCAGCTGATCGAGAAGGTCCGTACGACCCAACGGGACAATATCATCACTGCTGGTCATATGATCGCAGAAACGATCGAAAAGGGAGGTAATGTTTACCTTTCGAAGATCTGCCATGAAATCGAAAATGATCTGATCTACCGCGGCGGCGGACCGATCTTCTACAAACACTTTTCCTACGGGATGCAGGTCGAGAAAAAGGCCCGCATCAGGGATCGGTCTGATCTGGACACATCGATCTGGGGCATGGCTTCCTATGCATTGAAGATGTCCGACATGCGGCCGGGCGATCTGTTGATGGTAAGTTCCGTTTCAGGGCGGACAGTCAGCACTGTTGATCTTGCCTATGAAGCAAAGAAATTCGGTATCCAGGTGATCGCTTTCATGTCTATGGAGTATGCTGCGGCTGTAGCACCTGTGCATCCATCCGGCAAGAAACTCTATGAAATGGTCGATCTGGTCATGGACAACTGTGCCCCTGCGGCTGAAGCCATGATGGAAGTGCCCGGCATCGAAGCCCATTACGCAGCCGCCAGTGGTATCGCCAGTGATATCCTGCTCTGGAGCATGACCACGGTCGCCATCGAAACCTTGATGGAACATGGCATCACGCCTGGTATCCTCAAGAGCGCCAACTTTCCCGGCGGAAACGATTATAACAAGACTGTGATCGAACCGCACTATGATCAATACGGATGGTAAAAGATGTTTCGGAAGCTTTTCTAAAGAACAAAAATAGGGTCCTGTTCATATTGACCTCATTCGCTAGTTCGCTGACACGAGAATCGCTCATGAGGTCATATGAACAGGGCCCTTTTATTTTTCTTTACAGCAGATTTCGGAATGCATCTGCTATGGAGTAGCCTTCGGTTTCGTCATTCTGGTAGACGATCTCTTCTTCGATCGGGGCAGACAGATCCCGCATGCTTACGGACATACGCCGCTCGGCAGGATCCACTCTCAGGACCTTGACGGAGATCTCATCGCCTTCCTTGAGCACTTCACCGACGGAGCGGATCCGTTTCTCAGAGACCTGAGAGATCGGCAGGAATGCTTCGATCCCATCCGGCAGAGCGATAAAAGCTCCGCTCGCGATGATACGCGCGACGTGCGCGCCGTCGATCTGCTGATCTTTGACGTATGAAACATTCGCCCAGGGATCCTGATTCAGATCCTTCAGACGCAGACCGATGCGGCCGCGTTCCGGATCTACATTGATGACGGTGACCTTCACATGATCTCCGACTTGTACGACTTCCGATGGATGCTTGACATGGGTCCAGGCCAGCTCTGTCACATGGATGAGACCATCGACACCAGGAACAAGTTCCACGAATGCGCCGTACTGCTCTACGCGCACGACGGTGCCGGTATAGACATCGCCCTCTTGCACGCCGCGCAGGAACTGTGCTTTAGCGACCGCTTTCTCACGCCGGAGCAGTTCCCGGACGCTGACCACGACGTTGCGCCGATCCCGTTCGACACGCTGTACAAGGGCGACCACGCTCTTGCCGACGTAACTCTCCGGATGCTCCACTTCTTCTTCCGCGATCTGATACAGAGGCAGGAACCCGCGCACTCCTTTGTACTGCACGCGCAGACCGCCTTTGATCACTTCCTTGACGACTACCGTGATTGGACGTTCCTCTTCCTGCATTTTTTCCAGCTCATCCCAGACCACGATCTCATCCGCGCGTTTCTTGGACAGCCAGATGGTATCGCCGCGCGTATCGACCCGTGTCACCATGACCGTGATCGCGTCCCCTTTATGATACATCTCATCCAGGTCCTCGTCCTCATACAGCAGTTCGGTGACCGGCAGGACTCCATCCATGAAGGAGTGGATATCCACAACGACCGTATCCTTCTGCACCTCGAGGATCGTTCCTTCAACGATATCTCCGTTTCTCACGTCCTGAAACGACGCGTCCAGCATGCTGGCAAAATCTTCCATTGATTCCATGATCATTCCTCTTCCTGTCGCAGATCGATGAAATAACATCCTTCTGCGTTTTTATATGTATACTGTTGGCCCGCAAGGACCGTTTCCTCAAACCATCGCAACGCTTCCACATCTCTCAGAAGCATGGTCTGATACCCTTTCTCCGTATGTTTGCAGACTGTCGGATACAGTCGAAGGCCGATCAACTCACCGTTCTTCTTCACGTCCACACTGGCCATCAAGCCTCTTTCACAATGCACCTTTAGTTCTTCAGTCCACTCCTGGGCTGAAATGAAATTGCCGAGGCCAAACAGGACCAAGCCTGTTCTTCCCTGTACATTGCGCAGGACTGCCGGTCCCGGCACATGGGCGTGGCTGATAAGGATCAGGTCGCAGCCCTCCGCGATCAGCGCATCTGCCCGGCTGATCAGATCTTCTGATGGCGCACTGACATACTCTTGACCATCATGCAGGATCAGGATGACAAGATCCGCGTTTTCCCGTGCTGTCCTTATGTTTTGCCGAAGCACGTCATCGGTAAACTGCAGTGTCGGAAACCCGGTTGGAGCCGGATGTCCATTGGTCCCATAGGACGCCGCGAGCACGGCGACATTCATCCCATGTACCTTCTGATATGTGCACATCGTATCGCCGGATGTGATAAGTCCCGCTTCCTGCAGGACGGAGATCGTCCGCTGCCAGCCCTTCGGTCCGCCATCCAAGGAATGGTTATTGGCCACACCTATGACATCGAATCCGCTGTCTTTGAGCGCTTCAGCAATGGTGTCCGGCGTATTGAACAAAGGGTAACCCGTATATCCATGGATCATCGGACTCCCTTCCACAGTGCCGGGACCGCAGCAGGTCGTTTCCAGATTGCCGATCATCAGATCCTGTCTGACCATGAGTTTTGCCATAGGGGCAAATGCCGGAGCAAAATCAAAAGACTCTGTTTCAGGATCCCATGCATCGGAAAGCTGTCCTGCATGTATCATGACATCCCCGACCGCACCGATCCGCACCACGGCAGCAGGCTTATGGAAACATGAAAGAAGGACATATGCCGATACACCGATCAGAAGCAGCAGGACGGTTTTCATCCCGCCGGCCCGTTTCTTACGCGTCTTTTGCATATGCCCTCCTGTATGATTATGTTAGGACAGCTGCGCTTCTATGACAGCTTTTGCTGCCTTGAGCGCTTCTTCTGCTTTGGATGCGTCCTTGCCTCCGGCCTGCGCCATAGCAGGCTTTCCTCCGCCGCCACCGCCGCAGATTTTCGCCGCCTCGCGAACGATGTTGCCCGCATGCGCACCGGCAGCGACCGCTTCCTGCGTCGCCATAGCTACGAATTGTACCTTTTCCTTGCCGCCGGCCAGGACCAGCACACAGGCTCCGAGCTTATCCTTCAAGGTATCGCCCATGTTCTTCAACTCATCCATGCCTAGATCCGGCTGATAGACGCACAGCACCTTGATATCCCCGACGGAATATACGTCTTTCAGGATATCATTCGCCGCATTGGCGGTCATCTGGCTCTTCAGGCTTTCCAGCTCTTTCTGGAGCGCTTTGTTCTGCTGCTGCAGATTCTCGACGCTCTCTACGACGCGATCCTTGGCGCTCTTGACGATCGCGGCGATCTTCTTGAGCTCCAGTTCCTGATTGTTGTAGAATTCCAGCGCCTTACGGCCTGTCACAGCCTCGATCCGGCGCACACCGGAAGCTACACCGCTCTCAGACAGGATCTTGAAGGACCCGGCCTGCGCAGTATTGGTCAAATGCGTGCCGCCGCACAGTT
>JAFVHC010000104.1 GCA_017474705.1 Bacillota bacterium | reverse complement strand
CGACGGGCAAAGATGACTTCCTCATCGCCATGATGATACGGCTGACCGCCGCCATCGACGCAGCCACCCGGGCATGCCATGATCTCGATCGCATGGTAGTTGTTCGGGTTGCCGGCCTTGATCTCTTCCATGATGGCACGAGCATTCGCCAGACCGGAAGAAATGGCGACGTTCAGATCGGTACCGGCAATGTTCAGATGCGCGACTTTGACACCATACGCTGCATCACGGACATCAGCAAACTCGACATCCTCGAGGGTCTCGCCGGTGATCCACTCATAAGCGGTACGCAGAGCAGCTTCCATAACGCCGCCGGTCTTACCGAAGATAACAGCAGCACCGGTGGATTCGCCCAGCGGATCGTCGAAATCTTCCTCTTCCATGTCGAACAGATCGATGTTCATCTGCTTGATCAGGGAAGCAAGCTCACGGGTGGTGATGGAGATGTTGGTATCAGGATCGCCATCGACGCCCAGTTCCGGACGGGAAGCTTCATACTTCTTGGCGATACAAGGCATGACGGATACGACGATCAGATCCTTGCGGTCGATACCCAGCTTCGGAGCCAGATAAGCCTTGGCAATCGCGCCGAACATAGCCTGCGGAGAACGTGCGGAAGACGGCAGAGCCAGGAATTCCGGATACTGTGTCTCGATGAAACGGACCCATGCCGGGCAGCAGGAAGTCATCAGCGGAAGCGCGACTTCTTCGCCCTTGAGGAACTTGGTCAGACGATCGACCAGCTCGGCGGCCTCTTCCATGATGGTCATGTCAGCGGCGAAGTCGGTATCGTAGACATAGTCGAAACCGATCTTGCGCAGCGCGGCTGCCATCTGGCCGGTGACGCTGGTGCCGGGCTCGTAACCGAACTCTTCACCCAGAGCGACACGGACGGAAGGAGCGGTGTTGACGACGACGGTCTTGGTCGGATCGTTGATCGCTTCGATGACCTTCCAGGTGTTGTCTTTAGCCTGCAGAGCGCCGACCGGGCAAACCTGTACGCACTGTCCGCAGAAGGTGCAGACGGTCTGATCCAGAGGTGCCTCGAAGGAGGTGCCGACGTATGCCGGGAAGCCACGGTTGACAGCGGACAGAGCGCCGACGGACTGGACCTTGTTGCAGGCGGTCTCGCAGCGGCGGCACATGATGCACTTGGTCATATCGCGGACGATCGCGACGGACTCGTCAACCGGGACCTGAGACATGGACGTGCCGGTGATGTTGATCTTGCGGATGCCCAGGGTCTCGGCCAGAGCCTGCAGCTCGCAGTCGCCGGACTTTTCGCAGGTCAGGCAGTCTTTTGGATGATCGGAAAGCATGAGCTCCATGATGGTGCGGCGTGCTTCCAGAACTTTCTTGGTGTTGGTATGAACGACCATACCGGGGGTCACAGGCGTTGCGCAGGCAGGCGCCAGGTTGCGGCGCTTCTCGACCTCGACCACGCAGATACGGCAGGAAGCCGGCTTGTTGACCATACCGAGCTTCTCCATGTTCATATGACAGAGGGTGGGGATATAAACTCCAACGGCTTCGGCAGCATCCAGGATCGTGCTGCCCTGAGGAACTTCGACCTCCATGCCGTCGATAATCACATTGATCATATTTTCAGCCATGAGATTTCAAGTCGCTCCTTTCTTAATGCCTTACGATCGCATTGAAGCGGCAGTTGTTCATGCAAACGCCACACTTAATGCACTTCGACTGGTCGATCACATGCGGATTCTTGACGGTACCGGAGATGGCGCCGACCGGGCAGTTACGTGCGCACAGGGTGCAGCCCTTACATGCATCAGCGATGATCTCATACTTCAAGAGCGCCTGGCACTTGCCTGCCGGGCAGGTCTTTTCGGTAACATGTGCGATATATTCATCTTCGAACGTTCTCAGCGTGGACAGGACCGGGTTCGGAGCTGTCTGGCCAAGGCCGCACAGAGCGGTGTCGCGGATGACTTCGGAAAGGCGCTTCAGCTCTTCCAGATGCTGCAGCGTGCCTTTGCCGTTCGTGATATCGGTCAGCAGTTCGGACAGACGGGTCGTACCGACGCGGCACGGTGTGCACTTACCGCAGGACTCTTCCTGGGTGAACTCCAGGTAGAACTTCGCGACAGCAGGCATGCAGTCGTCTTCGTCCATAACGATCATACCGCCGGAACCCATCATGGATCCCTTAGCGACCAGGTTATCGAAATCGATCGGGGTATCCAGATCTTTCTCGGTCAGGCATCCGCCGGAAGGACCGCCGGTCTGGACAGCTTTGAACTTCTTGCCGTTCTTGATGCCGCCGCCGATCTCGTAGATGACTTCACGCAGCGTGGTGCCCATGGGAACTTCGATCAGACCAACGTTGTTGATCTTGCCGGCCAGAGCGAAGACCTTGGTTCCGGGGCTCTTCTCGGTACCGATGGAACGGAACCAGTCAGCACCCTTCAGGAAGATCACAGGAACATTGGCCCAGGTCTCAACGTTGTTGACGTTAGTCGGCTGGTTCCAGAAACCGCTCTCTGCCGGGAACGGAGGCTTGGTCGTAGGCTCACCGCGCTGACCTTCCATGGAGTGAATCAGAGCTGTTTCCTCGCCGCAGACGAATGCGCCGGCACCGAACATCAGCTCGATATCGAAGCAGAAATCGGTACCCAGGATGTTGTCGCCCAGCAGACCGTATTCACGCGCCTGGTTGATCGCGATGGACAGACGGTCGATGGCCAGGGGATACTCAGCACGGATATAGACACGGCCGTACTTTGCGCCGATGGCATAACCGCAGATGGCCATAGCTTCGATAACGGAGTTCGGGTCACCTTCCAAGATAGAACGATCCATGAACGCACCCGGATCGCCTTCGTCGGCATTACATACGACATACTTGACGTCGGACTTGTAACCGCGCGCGAACTGCCACTTCAGGCCGGTCGGGAAACCGGCGCCGCCGCGTCCGCGCAGACCGGACTTCTTCATTTCCTCGATGACTTCTTCCGGGGTCATCTCGGTAAGGCACTTGGCCAAAGCCGCGTAACCATCGCGGGCGATGTACTCATCGATGTTCTCAGGATCGATGAAACCGCAGTTACGAAGCGCGATACGCATCTGCTTCTTGTAGAATTCCATATGCTTCGCATCGGATACATGCTCTTCATTTTCAGGATCTACATACAGGAGGCGCTGGACCTTACGTCCTTTGACGATATGCTCTGCCACGATCTCAGCCGCGTCTTCAGGCTTGACAGAGGTATAGAAGGTATTGTCGGGAAGCATCTTGACGATGGGGCCTTGTTCGCAGAAGCCGAAGCAGCCGGTCATCAGGACCTTGCAGTCTTCTGCCATGCCCGCGTCTGCAACGTTCTGTTTCAATGCCTCCATGATCTCATGGGAGTTAGAGGATTGACATCCGGTACCGCCGCAGACAAGGATATGAAATTTATAATCAGCCATGAATATCAATATCCTCCTTACTCGATAGTCTTATGCTGGGAGTTGATGATGCCGTCGATCAGTTCGCCATGCTTGATGGTCTTGTCGATGATCTCGTGGACCTTCGCTTTGTCGACATAACCATAGATGATCGGATCTTTGCCGGGCATGGTCAGCTCGATGGTGGGCTCTGCATAGCAGTAACCCATGCAGCCGGTCTGCGTTACGACGGCATTATCGATCTTTTCTTCGCCGAGGGCTTCGACGAACTCGTTCATGACTTCACGGGCGCCGGAGGCGATACCGCAGGTAGCCATAGCGACACGGATCTGGATCATGTTCTCGATGTTGTCGCCCTTAACACGCAGAGAAACGGAGTTCTGTGCCTGCTCTTTGATTCTTTTCAGCTCTTCAAGAGACTTAATTTTCACCATAAGAATCTTTTCCTTTCTTCAGAAAACGCTTTTCAACAAACCCTTGGTCTGTTGTTAAGCTATTTTCGGTTTTACCGAAAACCGCTTATTCGCACTCGGCAATGATCCCTTCGACCATATCCGGGGTTACACGGCCATATACCTTGTTGTTGATCATAACGACCGGGGCCAGACCGCAGGCACCGACGCAGCGCAGGGTGCGCAGTGAGAATTTAGCATCTTCCGTCGTGTCG
The DNA here is from genome assembly GCA_017474705.1 of Bacillota bacterium. GTDB lineage: Bacteria > Bacillota > Clostridia > Lachnospirales > Bianqueaceae > RUG159. The sequence goes on along the minus strand of JAFVHC010000104.1, from coordinate 6,840 downwards.
CCGACGCCGATACCGAGCTTCTTGGTGAGCGCTTCCAGGATCTTGTCAGCTCCGCGCACATAGCAGGCGGTACCAAGACATACAGATACGTCATACTTTCCTTTGGGCTTCATGGTGAAGAAGGAATAGAAGCTGACGACACCGTAGACCTTGGAGACAGGAAGATCCAGCTTTTTCGCTACATAGACCTGGACTTCTTTCGGCAGATAACCGAAAATGCCCTGGGCACGATGCAGCACGCGGATCAGCTCTCCCTTTGTGGTGGGCAAAGAAGCAATAAACTGATCGAGCTCAGCATATTTCTCTCTGTCAGCACCGTTTTCGTTGCATCCCATAACCTTTACCTCCTTGAATTTATATCTTAGGTTATTATGTATGTTAAACACCCGCCGCAGCTTACGAGAAGCTATCATGCGTACTGCGTGTTTAATACCTTTATGATCCCGTGCGCGGAAACCGTTTCCACGTCCAGGGTGTTGCGCACCATGCCGATATGACCCAGTTCATGCGCGTCTGAATCGGTGATGATGCGGTACTGCGGATACTGCTGCTCATAGAGCTCCTTGTCGGAAAACATGGAGACTTCCAGCGTTTTGACCGGCAGGTTCTTTGGCACAAAGCCCAAACTGGACAGCAGACTGTAGCTTTTGCGGTCGATATGCGCCGGAATGGCGATCCCGCCGAGCGCCAGCGCCTTTTCACAGACCTCCTCGACCGACAAGGAACACGACATGTTCAAAAGCTTGTCACAGTATCCTGTGATCTCATCATCGTCGTCCAGGATGAGCTGCTTTTCCAGCTGCTTTTTCGGCGCCTTGATGGGCGGCAGCGTATCATAGACTGCCTGCTGCATGGCCCTCGCCTCTTCGATGCCCGGAAACAGCGTGACGACATGTACGTCCTCACGCGTTTGTACTTCCATTCCGGGGATCACGACCAGGCCGGTCCCCAATGCGACTTTCATGGCGGCTTCCGCGTTTTCGCAGGAATTATGATCAGTTACTGCGATCGCCGTAAGCTCCTCCAGCAGCGCCATATTGACGATGTTGTTGGGCGTCATGTCATTCAGCGCACATGGCGATAACGCAGAATGAATGTGTAAATCACAGGTGATCAACATAGAGGGGCTCCTCCCGCATTCCGTCCGCGTTATACTCGTGTCTGAAACAGGCACTATATCGTAACAAGTATAGCAGAGGACTGATAAAATGTAAACAGATTTTTATGATTCCTCATCACTTTCTGCGTCCGGATCTTTCAGTGCCGCGATGGAATCCCGGAGGAAATCCCGCACCCAAAGATAGACAGACGGAGTGGACAGCGGCATGCCATCCAGGATCTCGTTGAGTTCCTCGGTAGAAAGCGTAAATACCTGTGCTTCCGGCCAGCCGGCTTCCTTATACGAATGCTGATAACGGAAGCAGATGTCCGGATAGGAAGAGAACAGATTGACCAGCGTGGAGGCGATATCGCCCAGCGGCGGTCTGTCTATGTTCCTGTGCTCCATTTCCGCATGGACCTTCGTCCCGACGCCTACCGTACTGTCGATGGTAAGCTTCCCGCCGCACATCATGCAGGTGTCGTTCAGGAACGGGATGCCCATACCTACCTTGCGGTGCGTCCGCGTGGTCGTGAAGGGGTTGCGGATGGTCTTGAGCATCTCCTCCGGGATCCCTTTGCCGTCGTCGATGATATCCAGCACGAACCGATCCTGCTCCAGATCCTCTTCGATGATGATATCGATCGTTTTTGCCTCTCCGCGCACGCTGTTTTCAGCAATGTCGAGCACGTGGAGGGCCAGCTCCTTCATCATAGGCCGAGCTCCACCAGCTTCTTGGCAGCGTCGAAGGGGTTCAGTTCCGTCGTAAGGATGGTGATGTTCTCCTCTTTAGCCGTCTCGATGGTATCCTCATCCGCCTCGAAGCCATGGGCGATGATGATGGCGGACACGCCGCGCAGGGTAGCTACGGCAACGATATTGACGTGGCTCTGGATGGTGATCCACGCAGACTCCTCCTCAGCGTATCCCATGACGACACTCAAAAGGTCGCCCATATAGCCGCAGGAAACCGGCAGATCCAGATCGCCCTCGACCGCCACTTTAAAATCGCTTACTGCCAGAAGATCACGTACTGTCATAGTCTTACCTCCTTGGATATCACTCTTGGTTGTCCTGCTCCGCTTCTCGCTTCTGATAACGGAGCGTATCTTTGAGCATGATGATGCAGTCTTCCTCTACAAGTTTTCCGCGGACCACGTCCTGCGCGAAAGCATAGCAGTTCGGTGCTCCGCAGGCACCGCAATCCAGATGCGGCAGGCGCTCGAACAGCTCGTCACGCTGCTGCATCATGCGCAATGCTTCCTGGAAATCCGCGCTCAGTTTGAAGGCCGGCGCTTCTTCCAGTTCCTTCTCCGCCGCTACGGAGATGCCGGAGTAATCTGCGTGCAGTACTTCCTCGCGGAAGCTCGGGTGCTCGTTGCGCCGCAGCACCTTCTTCATGCGGGTGTAGGCGTTGAAAGGATTCTCGATCTGCAGCGGGCCGCCCAGGCAGCCGCCCGTGCAGGCATTGGCTTCCAGAAAATCGATCTGTTCGATCTTGCCGTTTTCCAGATCGTCGAGCACCTTGATGACATTGTCGATCCCATCGACCGCGAGGCAGTCGGGTATGTGCAGGCCCTGGCTCTCGCCGCCGATATGGGCCCAGGAGACGCCCTCCATGCTTTCCAGCTGCAGCGTCTGGATCTCCCCATCTTCCATCTTGTGGATGAACGGGCGGATCTTGAAATAGACTTCCTGCATGGACACCGTATTGGTGACGGCGGACTTTTCCACCATGCGCGGATACAGGACTTCGGTGGTCTTCGCCGGACACGGAGTGATGAAGAAGATGCCGATCTCCTCATCCTTATAACCCTGCGAGATGAAATAGGACCGGGCCATGCGCGCCGCCGTCTCCATGGGAGATATGAGCGGCAGGATATTGTCGATCAAAGACGGGAACCGTGTCGCGATGAGCCGTACGACCGCGGGGCACGCGGACGAGATCCACGGCCCGTTGACAGGCGGGTTCTCTTCAATGAACCGGATGGTCTCCCGCGTGATGACTTCGGCTCCGCGGGCTACACCGTAGACCTCATCGAAACCGATCATTTTGAGCGCTGTCAGCAGCCGGTTGATGTTGCGGTTCTCCTCGAACTGGCTGTACATGGAAGGCGGCGGCAGCGCCACCTTCAATTTATAATCACTGGAAAGGATCTCATCCAGAGAAGCCGTTTCGGATACTTTGGCTCCGTGTTTGCAGACGCGCATGCACATACCGCAGTCGATACAATAATCGGTGAGGATATGCGCACGGCCGCCCCGGACACGGATCGCCTCGGTGGGACATCGCTGCACACAGGTGGTACAGCCGACACACCGGTCCTTCAGCAGGCTTACAGAAGTAAATCCCATAATGGACCTCCGTATCAAAGGTTATGTCAGATTGAATTCCATAGTCAAAGTGGTGCCGACACCTACTTCGGTCTCGACCACAAGATTATCGCTCCACTTCTTGATGTTGGGCAGCCCCATGCCTGCGCCGAAGCCAAGTTCGCGCGCCTGGGTGGATGCTGTAGACCAGCCCGGTTTCATGGCTTTGTCCAGTTCCGGGATGCCGGGGCCGGAATCCTTCATGATGACCCGGATCTTGTCCGCATCGACCTCGCAATGGATGTTGCCGCCGTTCGCGTGGATGACCATATTGATCTCGCCTTCATACATGGCGATGGACAGCGCGCGGATGACTTTAGGCGATACACCGAGTTCCTTAAGGACGCCTTTGAACTTTGTGGACGCGCGTCCGGCACGCTCAGGCTCGGAAGGATCTACGATATAATCAAAAGTCATTCTGGATCTCCTCTCCGCGCAGGCCGGCATCATACAGATGGCCGCAGGCTTCGAACATGGAATAGTGGGTGCCGAGCAGAAGGATCTCCGCGTCAGTCGCCAGGTCGATGATCTCCTGGGAAGGCTGCTTGTCGCGGACCAGCACGACGAGCCGGGTATCGACCACCTCGCAGGTGCGGATCATCTGCGGGTTGACGGCCCCGGTCAAAAGCACGTTGTTGTTGTGGTTGAACGCGAGCACATCGCTCATCAGATCACAGCCGCAACCGCTGTCGATCTCCAGGTCTTCATCGATCTCGTTGAAGACTTTGGCATCCAGGATGCTGATGATTTCACTAGCTTTCATGATGATCACCTCATAAGTATAGGAATTGGTTTCATTATAGCAAATATCCGTCTTCCTTGCACCTGTTTTTTTGGCAGTTTTTCCAAAAATTATTGAAGCTCTGCGGCATTTATGATAACATGACAAAAGCATTGTTTTTAAGAACAGGAGGTCCTTCTTTTGAAACTGCAAGACTTCATCAAAAGCCATCCCCATCTGATCGTCACGCTGCTGGCGCTCGTTGCCATCATCGTCCTCAAACTGCCCTTCTGGGTCTTCCCGGCGTTTCTGGCCGCCTACGGCATCCTCATGTACTTCATCCATCTGCCCTCTTCCATCGGCATGACCGGCTACTTCATCGAAGCGTTCCTGCGCAAACCCAAAGCAGCCATTCCCCTGTACCGTTACGCTTATGAGCATAACAGCAAGAATCTGTACGGTCTGATCTCCTATGGTCTGTACCTGATCCGTGACGCCCGTGAATATGAGAAAGCCCGTGAGGTCTTCGAATACACGCTCACCGTGACCAAGCCGGATTCTATGATGACCAAGTATGCTCGCCAGGATTACGCCATCGCCCTGTGGAAATGCGGCCGTCTGGATGATGCGATCGCCGTCATGGAGACCATGCTGAAAGATTATGAATTCTTCAGTCTGGATTTCTATACCACCCTTGGTTACTTCTACATCGAAGCCGGAGAGTACGAAAAGGCCGAAGAATTCACGAACAAGGCGCTGGATGAGAATGAGGCGCACGGTCCTGCCTATGACAATCTGGGACAGATCGCGTTCCGTCAGGGGCGTTATGACGACGCCAAAGAGCTTCTGCTCAAAGCCCTGGATCTGAAAGAGACCATGGCCGACAGCAAGTATTACCTCGGCTTGATCTACGAACAGGAAGGCGACTATGAATCCGCCCTGAACTTCTTTTCTGCCGCGCACAAGAGCAAGATCACGGGCATGAACACGATCGAACGCGAAGTCGTCGATGCGAAGTATAACGAATATATGGACCAGTAAAGAAGGGAGCAGATCATATGGCTAAGAATATTGCTTTCTCCTATGTACCGGACAATGGTTGGACCGGTACCGGTTTCGAGATCAAACATGAGGCGGTCGAACGTTCCGCCGTCCATCTTTCCTATCTTCCCTGGAGCAAGGATACCCCTGTCGAGGTGCCGATCCGCTCCGTTGAGATGAAGGATGGAAAAGTCCTTGTCGCTGCAGAAGATTTCAGCTATAAACAGCCCTGGACACTGACGATCGGCGATGATACTTACACCCGTAAGGACATGGATGAAGAGCGCTGCGAAGGGTTGGAAGTCTTTGACAAGAAAAAAGACGGCAATATCATCTACCGTCTGTACACACCGCAGGCCAAGGGACCTCGTCCGCTGCTCCTTTTCCTGCACGGCGGCGGCAACGGCGGGACCGATCTCATCACACATATCGCGGCCGATTACGGCTGCATCTCCTTCGCTCAGAAATATCCTGATTTTTATATCATGGCGCCGCAGGCACCTCAGCCGGAGGATCTGAGTCAGATGTTCAAGCGCGTCGGCAAAATGGATTTCGCCCATTCCGACCAGACGGATGAATATGGGTGGCACCGCAAATATCTGGCCGAGATCTGCGATCTGATCCGGTCCATGATCGACAAAGGCCAGGTCGATCCGCAGCGTATTTATGTGACAGGCATGTCCATGGGCGGCGCAGGTACGCTCCGGGCCATGAGCGTCGGTGCCGGCCTCTTCGCGGCGGCCGTGCCGGTCTGCCCCTCCATGACACCGGAAACCTTCGGTATATTGAAAGGTCTGGTCCATGAAAAACTCTGGATCGCCACCGCCTATGTGGATCATACTCTGTACCGCCACAAATATATCGTCGACGGCGTGCTGGCACTGAAAGATGCCGGCAACAAGGATGTCCATCTGACACTGTACGCGCCGGAAGATCTGGAGAAATATGGGATCGCCACCGATCCGGATGTGCCCATGCGGGTGCTGGTCGGTCAGAACCACATGTCCTGGGTCCCCACCTACCACGACGAATATGGCATCATGAGCTGGCTCACCGAACAAAGAAAAGGCTGATACAAAAAGAGCTCCCATTACGGGAGCTTTTTTGTTTTGACCGTTTTGATCGTAGCCGCGTAGGCGCTGTTGCACAAGCCAAGGACAGCCGAAAGCACGAACAGCGTCTCGATGCCCAGCATCTGCCAGATCCAACCGCCGAACAAAGCAATGAGGATCGTGATCAGATGGTTAACGGAAACACCGGTCGAGATCGTCGCCCGCATTTCATCCTGATTGTCGGACAGATCCTGCACATAGACGTTGGACGCCATGGATGCCAGAGAGATGATCGAATCCAGGATATAGTTGACGCAGCAGACGATGAACGCGGTCTGCATGGGGAAGATATGGTGCGCGAAACCATAGCAGAAACAGACGATCACCAGGATCAACGTGTCCGTGATCATGACGATCTTGTAGCCGAGTTTGTCGATGATCCTGCCCACGACCGGTGCCAACAGGAAAGTGCAGATCGAAGAGATCGCGAACAGGATGCTGATCGTCATGGCGCTGGCACCGTAGAACAGTACCAGGACGTACGGGCCAAAGGT
>JAFVHC010000103.1 GCA_017474705.1 Bacillota bacterium | reverse complement strand
TTCCATCTCCGGCACGGTCTCTCTGGCGATATCCAAGATACCCGCATCCGAGATGATCAGCGCATCGACCTTGATATCTTCCAAATAACGAAGATACTCGTCGAGTCCGATCAATTGATCATTATGTGCGATGATATTGACGGTGACGTATACTTTGACACCATGGTCATGGGCAAAAGCAACACCGTTTTCAAGCTCCGACGCATCGAAATTCTTAGCACGTGCCCGAAGCCCGTAACTGGTACCTCCTAAATAGACGGCGTCTGCTCCGTAGAGGACCGCCGTCTGTAATGATTCATAGCTTCCCGCCGGAACCAATAGTTCCGGCTTCCAACTTGTACTCATATAATCTCGCTTTTCTTGAATTTAATAATCTTCATCTGACTCATAATAGTCATCGTCATCAGGGTAGTTACCATCTGCGGCAGCCAGAAATTCGTCGTAATCATTAGTGAAGAAATGACTGCCGGACCCATCTTCTTTAAGAACAAAGTAGATTGCGTCCGTGTCCGCAGGATACAAAACTGCCTGCAGAGAGGAATAACCGGGATTGCAGATCGGACCGATTGGATAACCCGCGTATTTGTAGGTATTGTATCCGGAATCGATCTCCAGATCATCATAAGTCAGATTGTCTTCTCCCCCGCTTTCGATCCCAAGTGCATACAGGACCGTACTGTTCAGCTGCCAAGGCATATCCTGTTCCATACGATTATACAAGACGGCCGCCATCATCGGACGCTCTTCATCCAGTTTTGCTTCCTTTTCGATGACGGAAGCCATGATCACGACCTTATCCATGGTCAGCCCCAGCTCATCGATGCGTTCCAGATCATCTTCCGACCATTCGACCTCGAACTGACGCAGCAGACGTTTTACCACACTGACGGCACCGTCCTCAGGAATGACGTCATACGTATCCGGGAAGAGATATCCTTCCAGCATATGTCTGCGACCGGCGGTCCCCTTCTTCATTTTTTTGGTGTAGTAGTCGAAATCGTAAGAAGTATCTTCACAGGCTGCCAGGAAATCTTCCTTTAAGCAGATCTCCTTTTCCTGCAGGTATTCCGCGATCTGATCGATCGTCCAGCCTTCCGGAATGGTGATGCGCACGCTCTCCTGCTTGGAACCATCCCGAAGCATGTCCATGATCATTTCTTCCGGCATGCCTTTTACAAAAGCATAGGTGCCAAACTTGAAATCATTCTCTTTGCCAAGCAGCTTCGCACGCCAACTGAAGTGACGAGCACTGGATACGATGCCCTTCTCCTCAAGAAGTGCAGCGATCTCCTTGGACGTCGCACCGGCCGGGATCGTCAGCATGACAGTCTCCCCATTGGGATCATACGCCTCGTTCGGATCTCCGGAAACAAAATCATAGGCGAAATCATAAGCCATGATCGTACATAGCGCGATCCCGACAAGGACCACGGCAAAAACGATCACTTTTTTGACATTGCGGGCGATCAACGCCAGGAATTTATTGATGTAATACACGGATCAACGCACCTCCATGATGATCGGCAGAATGACAGGACTGCGTTTCATCTCTTTCCAGAGATAAGCCCGCAGACTATCACGGATCTCATTTTTGATACTGCTCCAATCTGAAATATGCATTTCTTGACAGGCATCGAACGCATTCATTACGACAGTCCTGCACTGTTCCAGTAATTCTTCGGATTCCCGCACATAAACGAAACCTCTGGAAACGATATCCGGACCCGCCAAAAGCTCTCCTGTCTGATACTTCAAGGTCATGACGACGATCAGAAGACCGTTCTCTGAGAGTAGTTTGCGGTCGCGAAGTACGATGTTCCCAACGTCTCCGACACCAAGGCCGTCCACCAGAAGAGGTTCCACCTCGACATTGTCCACGACCTTGCCACTGTAAGCATCCAGTTCCAGGACATTACCGTTGCGCAGCAGGAATGTATTGCGTTCGTAATGGCCAAGGCCGATGATCAGATCCGCATGGGACCTGAGATGCTGGTATTCACCATGGACGGGAATGAAATACTTGGGTCGAACCAGGCTATAGATCATCTTCAGTTCTTCC
>JAFVHC010000102.1 GCA_017474705.1 Bacillota bacterium | reverse complement strand
CGGGCGTGCCATAGAAGCCTGGGCTGCCATCAAGAAAAAGATCATCAGTCAGGAGCGCGGCCTGTACACATTGAACCTGATGGAGATCGCGCCTGGGGCGGATCCCGACCAGATCATCCTTTCCAGCGATACGGAGTTCTACATAAAGCAGCTGGAAGACGATCACGGCCGCAGGCTCCGGTTGATCGAGCGGGCCATCGAGGATGAGACCGGTGCGAAAGTCCGGGTCCTGGCCAGGAAAAAGTCCGTCGATCAGACGCCGGACGTGGATATGGACGACATCGTCGGAAGGATCCATATGGACGTCGAGTTTACGGATTGACGGTTGACGGAAATCCGTAGATTACATATAATACAATCAATAAATCATAAGGAGAACGAACATGGCAAAACGAGGCGGATTCCAGGGTGGATTCCCTGGAAATATGAATAATCTGATGAAGCAGGCGCAGCGTATGCAGCGCCAGATGGAAGAGAAGCAGGCGGAGCTGGACAAGAAGCGTGCCGAGCTGGAAGAGTCTTCCTTTGAAGCAACGGCCGGCGGCGGTGCCGTACGCGTCGTAGTCTCCGGAAAACGCGAGATCAGTGAAGTCGAGCTGCAGCCCGAAGTCGTCGATCCGGACGATATCGAAATGCTGCAGGATCTGATCATCGCGGCCACGAATGAAGCGCTGCGCAAGGTCGACGAGGCCTTTGCCGAACTGGGCTCTGTAGAAGACGGCCTGGACCTGAGCGCGTTCAAGGGTATGGGCGGCATGGGCGGCCTTGGAGGTCTGTTCTAAATCATGGATTATTATGGTGCCAAAATCACAAATCTGATCGATGAACTGGCAAGACTGCCGGGCATCGGACGCAAAAGCGCACAGCGTCTAGCGTTTCATATTATCGATATGAAGCAGGAAGAAGTCGTGTCGCTGTCACAGGCGCTCATCACGGCCCGGGAAGGGGTCCGGTACTGTGCGCGCTGCTGCACATTGACCGATGAGGAACTCTGCCCGATCTGCTCGGATCCGCGCCGCGACCAGAGCGTGATCATGGTCGTCGAGGATTCGCGGGATATGGCTGCTTATGAGCGGACCCGTCAGTATAAGGGCCTGTATCATATCCTGCACGGCGTGATCTCTCCGCTGGAGGGCATCGGTGCTGGCGAACTGAAGATCCGTGAGCTGCTGGAGCGATTGAAAGACCCGCAGGTCAAAGAAGTGATCATCGCCACGAACCCGACGGTCGAGGGTGAAGCCACTGCCATGTATCTGTCACGTCTTATCAAACCTCTCGAGATCCCTGTCACGCGTATCGCCAATGGCGTGCCCGTAGGCGGAGATCTGGAGTATATCGATGAAGTCACACTGACGCGGGCTCTGGAGGGCCGGACGAGTCTGTAGAGACAGAGGGACTGTCAAAATGAAAAAACAATACCTGTGGCTTGCATCCATGATCCTGCTCCTGCTGAGCACTGGATGCGGGCTGCTGCCCAAGGAAGCGGAGCTGCCCAGGGCGCCTGTCGTTAAAGAAGTGGAAGATGTCGAGCATGCGGTGACCACCGTGATGCGCGGCGATGTTATCGTGTCTGAGAATGTAGCTTGCCAGTATAAGCCCGCAAGGGTGGAATCACTGGCTTTTTCTGTTAGCGGAGAATACATCCGCTGCTTTTTCGTGCAGCCAGGCGACGCTGTCGAGCCGGGGGACCTCCTGGGCGAACTGGTCATGGACGACCTGGAGGAGCAGAAGGCGGACGAGGAATGGAAGCTGAAAAAGCTGGAACTGGAGCATGAACATACGCTGGCTTATCAGGATCTGGACCTGAGAAAAGCGGATGTTGCTGTGGACCTGGCGTCGGGCAGCGATGCGAAAAAACAGGCCCGTCAGAACCGGGAGCGGACAGAGCAGCGTTACGAAGAACTGCTGAAGCAGCAGGAGGACGAACTGCTCATTCAATCCGAGCGCATCAAGGAACTGGAAGAAAAGATCCGAGGCCGGCAGATCTATGCTTCGATCAGCGGTTCTGTGACGCGGGTGAAGGTGCTCAATGATGGGGACGTTTCCAAAGAACTGGAGAAAGTCATCACGATCTCAGACGTAAACAGCTCTGCATTCCTGGTGACCGGCGAGGACGCGGCCCTGTTCAAGGTCGGTGACGAGGTCCTGATCAAGTATGGTGACGAGGAACATGAAGCGGTCGCCGTAGATCCCAAGGAACTTGGCCTGAAAGATGACCCGGAAACCGCCTATTTCTCGCTTCGTATCCCGGATCCCGCTCTGGAAGAAGGAACCAAGGGCGTGATCAACGTGATCCTTGATAAGGCGGAGGACGTCCTGTACGTCAAGTCCGGAACGATCAAGAAAGCGGGCGATCAGTCTGTCGTCTATTATCTGGACGAAGAGGGCATGAAGAAGATCAAGGAAGTCGAGACCGGTCTGGACAACGGTACCATCGTTGAGATCATCAGCGGCCTGGAAGAGGGGGAGGAGATCGTCGATGAATAAGAAGTCTATCATCCTCCTGCTGGTGGCTGTATTTCTGCTGAGTCTGACAGGATGTACACACAAGCAGGTCTCCGAAGCACCGGAATTGTTGGAACCGGCTGGTTATACGATGGACACGGCCGTCGTCGAACGCGGCAGGGTCGCCTTCAAGCGGTACTTTACGGGTGAGATCGTGCCGGACGTGCAGGAAGCGGCCTTTACCACCGGTGGTAAGCTGGAACGCCTGACGGTCACATATGGCGACGTCGTGAAAGAGGGAGATGTTTTAGCGATCCTGGATCTGACTGAGGTCGAGGAACAAATGGAAGACCTGACCTGGCAGATGGAGTATCAGGCCAAAACGAATGCGTTGACCCTCGATCAGCTGCAGCTGGAGGTGGACAGCAGCCAGTCCGCCCTCAACGAACTATACGCCAACGGTGTCCCATGGAGCGGACGGAGGATGCAGAGCCTGGATCTGGAGGAGAAAGAGCTGAAACTCCAGCAGACAAAAGAGGACCAGGCGCTGGATATGGAAAGATCCGAAGCCCAGCTCAAGACACTCAAGAAAAGCCTGGAATCCAGAGAATTGAAAGCGCCTTGCAGCGGCAGGATCGTATACGTCGATCCCGCGGCCAAGGAAGGCAAGACGATCGCTGATTATGAAACAGTTTTCTGCATCACGGACGATTCCCTGCTCTATGCGATCACCGATTCGATCAGTGATTCGCTTATGGATCGTGCGGAGAGCCTGACCTGTTGGATCAACGGTAAGGAATATACGTTGGAGAACGAGCCGTATACCAAGGAAGAGATCCTGGCGATGGTCCTTTCTTCTGAGAAAAAAACGAAAAGCCGGTTCCGTATCGCTGACATCGATGCAGAGGTGCAGGCGGGCGATACCGTCCTGATATGCATCGAGACCGGGATACGTGAGGACGTGCTGAGGATCCCTGCGAATGCGTTGTATCTCGATGAAAGCAGCAGCTACGTATATGTCGTGGAAGAGGGACGCAGGACGCGCCGCAACATCCAGGTCGGTATCAAAACGGATATCATGATCGAGGTCACGGAAGGCCTTGAGGAAGGAGAAACGGTCTATGTACAAGAGTAAAGCAAGAGCAGGATGGCTTGCGGCAGCTCTGTGCATGATCATCCTGACCGCCTGCGGCAAACCGCAGGCAGAAGAGACGAACCTGATCGATATCAGTAACGTCGTTGCGTCTGAAACCAGTTTCCGTACCACGACCGTACGCCGTGGCACCTATGCCGAAGAAAGCCAGACCTCCGGCGTCGTGCGATTCCCCTTCAGTTCTGATCTGGAATGGGACCGTCCAAGCTGCCGTATTGAGGAGATCTGTGTGCAGAGGGGCGATCATGTGGCAGAGGGAGACGTATTGATCCGTTTCACGTCAGAGGAAAGCCTCCTGGATCTGGAAGAGATGCAGCTGAAGCTGGACCGCCTGAAAGAGGAATATGAGATCGGGATCGAAAACTGGGAAGAGGATATCGATACGGCTGAAAGAGCGACCTGGGATCTGACTTCTTATGCCTGGGTGCGCGCGGATATCGAAGTGCAGCGACGGAAATCAGCATACGAGCAGTACTGCTGCGACATGGATCATCAGATCGAGGCGTTGGAAAGAAGTATAGCGAAACGCCAGGAAGAGGCGGACAAGAACGTGCTGAAGGCACCCTATGAGGGTGTGATCGACGGAGTCCCCACCATCGACGTGGGCAGCAAGGTCACGCCCGGCCAAACGCTCATTTCCATGCACTCTGAGACGCGGCTCGTGGTCGGTGCGGATAATACGCAAGGCAAATTCAGCTATGATCAGGAAGTGATGGTCCGTATGCGCGAAAGGAGTTTCGAAGGACGGATCATCGCGGCTTCCAATATTTTGCCGACGAGCTATAGGAGCGACTATATGGTCATCGAGTTGGATTCAGAAGAAGCGGTCGCTTTCCTCGCGAGCCGTCAGTCGGTAGCGATCACGGTCACGGGAGAGACTTTGTCTGTGGACAATGCGCTGCTCGCTTCGCGCCAGGCGGTCATTCTGTCCGGTGGTGATTATTTTGTCCAGATCCTGGAAGAGGGCGGTGCCATCCATCGCCGCCCGGTGACGATCGGTTCCATCAACAACAATGGCAACGGGACAGATGTCTGGATCCTGGAAGGCGTGGAAGAGGGGGACACCCTTCTCCTCGTAAACGGATGAGGAGGTCATTATGCTGCAATTCATCATCCGAAAGATCATCAGTAAAAATGGATGGTTTTAAGCCTCCTGATCGGTAACGTCCTGCTGTTCGCCATCGCGTCGAGCTGTGCACTGTACGAGAATGCGATCCTGCAGAAGATGCTGACGTCCAACCTCGCCGGCTACCTGGAAGAGAAGGATATCTATCCGGGGCTGACGACCATGCGGACCGGTGTCCGGAGCGGCATGACGAGTTCCGATATGCAGAAGTACAATCATTATAAGGATCTGGCGACGCACCTGTCGGAGGACATGGGCGTCCAGGAAATGTACTTTATCCAGCATTATTATAAAACGGTGCCATTGATCCCCGAGGTCATCTCTCTTGATGAGAATAATGAAAACGGTGAAACACAGGCCGCCCTGTCTTCATACAGTGGGATCGAGGATCACATCCAGATCACGGCCGGCCGCATGAATGAACCGGGTATCCAGGATGGCCATATCATCGAGGTCATCATTCCCAAACGGACCCTGATCTTCCTGGATCTTATGATCGGAGAGGTGCTGACCAGTAAGAAAATGGAGGCGCCGGACGGAGAGATGCTGGCATTTAAGGTCGTCGGTGTTTTCGAACCGACGGATGCCAGTGATCCGTATTGGTATAACGCGCCTTCCACGATGCTTCGTACCATGGTCATCGACAGCGAGACGTTCATAAAAGCATTTGTCGAGCTGGAAGGGGAACAGGATCCTGAGTTTTACGTGGAATGGGCGTCCATCATCGATTATAAGGATTTCAAAGGCCGCGACGTGGAGCATATGCTTACGGCGATCGAACCTGTCAAAAAAGAATTCAACAATGGATTCCGTGCCCACTATGAGGAGATCTTTGAGCAGTATCTGGTGAACGCCTCCAAACTGAAAGTCACGCTGCTGGTCCTGCAGATCCCGATCCTCGTGCTTTTGATCCTCTTCATCTTCATGGTCTCCGGCCGCATGCTGGAAATGGAACAAAAGGAGATCTCGGTCTTCAAGAGCCGCGGCGCTTCCAACCGCCAGATCCTGCTCTTATATCTGGAGCAGAGCGCGATCGTCGCCGGCGTCGGACTTGTGATCGGACTGCCTCTGGGCTTTTTGATCTGTCAGGTCATCGGATCCTCCAACGCGTTCCTGGAGTTTGTCGGGCGGACGGCATTGCCGGTAACGTTGACCTGGAAGACCGTATTGTTTTCATTGGTGGCAGCGCTTCTCGCGATCGGTACCATGGTCATCCCTGCGTTCCGTTATGCGGATGTGACCATCGTCGCGCACACACAGCAAAAAGCAGGTAAGAAAAAACGTCCCTTGTGGCAGAAACTGTTCCTGGACGTCATCATGCTGGCGCTGGCGCTCTATATCTACTATTTATACCTGCAGAATACAGAATACATCGCTGAGACTATGACATCCGGATCGGCGCTGGGTCCCTTCCTGTATCTGGGATCTTCGATCTTCATT
>JAFVHC010000101.1 GCA_017474705.1 Bacillota bacterium | reverse complement strand
TCCGCATCTGCTTCCTGGATCCTTTCCAGGGTACAGTCCTTGCGAACTACGCCTACAAGGAACTGGGCGCCCGCACCGCTTACAGCCTTGCGGAACTCGGCAACGACTATGACCAGGGTCTGGCCACATACTTCAAGCAGGCCTTTGAAGCCCTCGGCGGCACCGTCATCGCGGACTCCTTCTCGACCGGTACCTCTGACTTCACCTCTTACCTGACCAACGCCCAGATGTACAGCGCTGAAGTCTTCTTCTGCCCGGTCTCCATCGCCTACTCCACCCAGATCGTGCAGCAGGCCTCCAGCCAGGGCGTGACCTTCCCGATCCTCGGCGGTGACACGCTCGACAGCAACGTTGTTGCCAATGCCGCGAAGGGCACTGACGTCAACGTGACCATCACCACCTTCTACCAGGAAGGCGCGAATCCGGAATTCGACAACGGCTTCAAAGCCTGGCTGAACTCCAACAGCGAATACCTGACCAACAATGGCGGCAACGACATGATCGCTGCAGTCTCCGTCATGGGCTACGACACCTACTACACCGCCCTCGAAGCGCTGAAGGCTGCCGGTTCTGTTGACTCCAAGGATGTCAAAGCTGCCCTCCCGGGTGTCACCCTCAACGGTGTTTCCGGCGCCATCGCCTTCGACGAAGTCGGTGATGCCATCCGCACTTCCGCTTTTGTGAAGCAGGTGGACAACGCCTCCGGTGACTGGACCTTCGTCACTGAACAGACGGTTGATTAATAGGTTTCAGGTTTCAGGGATTAGGTAACAGAATTTTGAATTTCACTGTCCTACTTGATCCGATAAAAAAATTCATTAAATGATCCAAGACGGCGGAGTTGTCGTTACTGAAACTCCGCCGTTTTAAAATTACGAAAGGGAGTGTCTCCACATGTGGAATACAGTCTTTCCCTACCTTTTGTCCGGCATTTCCGTGGGCGGTCAATACGCGCTGATTGCGATTGGCTACACGCTGGTTTACGGCATTCTGCGTCTGATCAACTTTGCCCATGGTGATGTGTTCATGGTCGCCGGTATCGTGATGGTCTATATGGCCGCCAGCGGTATGCCGCTGTGGGTGTGCCTCATTCTCGATCTGGTCGCCACATCCATCATCGGATTTGCCATTGAGCGTGTCGCTTACAAGCCGCTGCGTACCGCTCCCCGTATGAGCATCATGATCTCCGCGATCGGTGTCAGCTACACCCTGCAGAACCTGGTGCTTTATATCACCGGCGGTCTGAACCAGATCTATCCGAAGATCCCCTGGATCTCGGATTCCATCAAGATCGGCAGTGCGACTACCAAGGTCGTGACCGTTGTTACACCGATCCTGACCATCCTGCTTGTGGCTGCCCTGGTCCTGCTGATCAACCACACAAAGGTCGGTATGGCAATGCGTGCGGTGTCAAAGGATTTTGAGACCAGCCAGCTGATGGGTATCAACATCAACGGCGTCATCTCCGTTACCTTCGTCATCGGTTCCTTCCTGGCGGTGTCGGCTCTATCCTTTATTTCACCAACTATACGACGGTCATCCAGACCTCCGGCGCCATGCCCGGCCTCAAGGCTTTCGTGGCTGCAGTCTTCGGTGGTATCGGATCTGTCCCGGGTGCGGTGATCGGTGCCTTCATCATCGGTATCGCGGAAAACATCATCAAGGGGCTGGACATCATCCTCTTCAAAGCCGGACTGACCTCCG
>JAFVHC010000100.1 GCA_017474705.1 Bacillota bacterium | reverse complement strand
GAAATAAGCTGGTCGCCATCCGCCGGGCCTCTCTGGACCTGTATAAGGGAGAGACCCTGGCGATCGTCGGTGAATCCGGCTCCGGAAAAAGCGTCTTTACAAAATGCTTCGTCGGGATGCTGGATAAAAACGGTTCCATCACCCACGGGAGCATCGAATATGACGGTCAGGACCTCACCAAACTGACAGAACGCGAATGGCTGAAGGTCCGCGGGAAGAAGATCGCCATGGTCACACAGGACCCGATGACCAGCCTGAACCCGCTGAAGACGATCGGCTATCAGATCCAGGAATCCGTCCAGCTCCATCAGGGTCTGCGCGGACGTGCCGCAAAGGAAGAAACTCTCCGTATCCTGGATGCAGTCGGGATCCCGGACCCGGAACGCCGCTACAAGCAGTATCCGCATGAATTTTCCGGCGGGATGCGCCAGCGCGTCGTCATCGCCATTGCCGTTGCCTGCAAACCGCAGATCCTGATCTGCGACGAACCGACGACCGCGCTTGACGTGACGATCCAGGCACAGATCCTTGACCTGATCCGCCATCTGCAGAAAGAACAGAACATGACCATCATCTACATCACCCATGACCTGGGTGTTGTAGCCAACGTGGCAGACCGGGTCGCGGTCATGTACGCCGGTCAGGTGATCGAAGTCGGGATGGCCAATGAAGTCTTCTTTGACCCATGGCATCCGTACACCTGGGCATTGCTCTCCGCACTGCCGCAGCTGGGCGTCAAAGGCGAAAAACTCCCGGCGATCGACGGCACACCGCCGAATCTTTTCAACAAGATCCAGGGCGACGCCTTCGCTCCCCGCAACCGGCACGCACTGAACATCGACTTTCTCGAAGAACCGCCGATGTACGAAGTGACTTCCACGCATATGGTCAAGGCCTGGATCCGTGACCCGCGCGCACCATATATCGAACAGCCGCATGCGATCAAAATGCTGGAAACACAGGATAACCGCTCCAAAGGGACCGACCCCAACGCCTACCACCCGCATTTGGATCCTGACCGCAAGACCCTGATCGAAGTCAAAAACATGCAGGTCACCTTCGGTTCCGGACGCAAAAAGTTCGTCGCCGTCAATGATGTGAATTTCAGTATCTATAAAGGTGAGACTTTCGCGCTGGTGGGTGAATCCGGCTCGGGCAAAACGACCATCGGCCGTGCGCTGGTCCGCATCAACCCCATCACTGCCGGGGAGGTCTTCCTCGAAGGGAATAAGATCAACGGCAAGATCAGCAAGGAACAGGACCTGAACGTGATCCGTTCCTGCCAGATGATCTTCCAGGATCCGATGGCTTCCCTGAACGAGCGTGCCAAGGTCGACTACATCGTCTCAGAAGGCCTGATCAACCATCATCTTTACAAGGACGAACACGACAGGCAGGACAAAGTCCAGCAGGCACTGCAGGAAGTGGGGCTGCTGCCGGAGTTCTCCAGCCGTTTCCCGCACGAATTTTCCGGCGGGCAGCGTCAGCGTATCGGGATCGCCCGTGCCCTGATCATGGAACCGAAATTTGTCGTTGCGGACGAGCCGATCTCCGCACTGGATGTTTCCATCCGTGCCCAGGTGCTGAACCTTCTGAACGATCTGAAGAAGAAACGCGGCCTGACCTACATGTTCATTGCCCATGACCTGAGTGTCGTCCGCTTTATCTCCGACCGTATCGCCGTCATCCATAAAGGCCGTATCGTGGAACTGGCGGAGGCTGAAGAGCTCTTCCTCCACCCGCTGCACCCGTATACCCAGGCGCTGCTCTCCGCAGTACCGAACCCGAATCCCTACCTGGAACGGGCAAAGAAACTGCTGGTTTACGATCCGTCCGTGCATGATTACAGCGTGGATAAACCGGTCTGGGAAGAGATCCTGCCCGACCACTTCATCTACGGCAATCAGCGTGAACTCGACGGTTACCGAAAAGATCTGGGGATTTAGGATCCGGAATAAACAAAAAAAGAATGGGAGTTGTGAAACAACTCCCATTCTTTTTTTGTTTAT
>JAFVHC010000099.1 GCA_017474705.1 Bacillota bacterium | reverse complement strand
TATCCTTGACCCGCTCCTGCACCATCTCATAGATCTCGTTGCTCTTTTTGCTGACGATCTCGTACTTATCGTTTTCCGGGAAGATCTCAGACAGCAGCAGGATCCACTGGTTCAGGGTCTCGATGGTATTATACTCCCATTTGTTGACGGAGATGGCGATGCCGGGGATACCGGCGTTCTTCAGCTTCTCGCCGATCTCGGCACTGGAGGCGCTGTAGAAGACGATGTCCGGTTCCAGTTTCATCAGCTCTTCGATGTTGACGTCAGAACCATCTGTGAAAGCGGTAGAAGCATTGAGGATCTCCGGGTACAGTTCTCCAAGCAGAGAGTTCTGCGCGGCGGTCATGCTGGCTGGAGCCATACCGACGATCTTTTCAGCGGAATCAAAGAAGATGGTCAGGACGGAAGGCATCGGATAAATGTCCGCCACGACGATCCGGTCGATCTGTGCCGGGATCTCCACCTCATTGCCTGCATGATCGGTGACCGTACGGGTCGTGGAAGCTTCTTCTGCAGGTGTTTCCTCTTCTGCAGGCGCCTCTTCTTCTGTCGACGCCTCAGGTGCTTCTTTTTCTTCCGTCTGTGCAGCGGGAGTCTCTGTTTCTTCCTTCTTGGTTCCGTCATCCTTATTGGCAGCACATCCTGCCATAGAAATGATGAGCATCAGTGCCAGTACCAGGCTGAGCAAACGTGTTACGTGTTTCATGGTTTTACCTTTCTTTTATGACATTTTCAGTTCGCCCCGGATCAGATCCGGGATATCGGACCGATAGATACGACCGGAAAAGCCTTCATGAGGCCAAGGAACAAAAGAACAATGCTGTGGGATCAGCGGTCGATACAACGGATCCGCGATCACGACCGAAGCGTTTTGCAGATGCGGCAGGATCTCCTCTTCATCACGCGCTTCGATCACAAGATCGACAATAGGATGTTTAGGCTCTGTCGCACATACGACCTTGACTTCTTGCTCCTGTTCCCAATGGATCCGCTCTGCGAGGGACAGAGACTGGACCCCTTCACCGATGATCACGATGGGACCGCTGCGAGCCGCCTGTGGGACAATGCTGTCCTGACGGTCCTTCGCGGCTTGCTTCAAGGCCGCACACAACTCTTCTGTCTGTGCCGGCCCGAAGGGCAGTCCTACGACCCATGGGATATCGAAGCGGTCTTTCAGGATCCGTGCCGCTTCCATTCCACTCTCGGAGACCACAAGATCGACATCTGCGGACCCCGCCTGCCGGATATGCTCCAGCGTGTCCCCCATCGCCCAGCGGCTCGTGATCTCGAGGCCATGTGCTTCCAGCACTTGTACCAGCGAACGATCCATGCCGCCGATCGAGAAGTCCAGCGGTGTCAGGCCGAGGATGTTGACCCGTACTTTGCCTTTCGGCTTCCTGTCAGCAGGGGCCTCGACCAAACGGCTGGCCAGGCAGGCAAACGCCTGGGAAACGCCCCAGATATAACTATGCATGCCATTGGTGGGGATCCCGAAGGTGGGGATCCCGGTCGCCTGCTCGATCTCCAGGGCAAGGGCTTCGAAATCCGTGCCGATCATCATGGGGATCGGGCTGCCGGCCAGTGCAATGAAAGCCGGATGCACCTCGTTTGCGGTGTCGATGATATCGCTTATCCAGCGGCTGTCGTCCCCCATGATGGCTTCCATCTCACTGACAGCAGAGATGTAGACCATGCTGTCCATGTCGTACCAGCGCGGTTCGTCATGGGTGTTATATGTGGAATTGCAGCCCGATGCATCG
>JAFVHC010000098.1 GCA_017474705.1 Bacillota bacterium | reverse complement strand
TTCCCGCGGCCGTGTGGAAGCGCTGATCAACGCTTTGACATTCATCCGCAAATCCAGCAGCGAGTACATCATCCTCCACGATTCCGATTCCATCTTCAACACCACCTATGATGACATGCTGAAGTATCATAAGGAGAAGGACGCGGATATCACTGTCATGTACCAGCATGGTGATTTCGCTCCGGAAGCCAACGAGGAGACCTGCTACTTCCAGTTCAACGAGGATGGCCGCATCATCGACGTCGCCATCGATCCCACGACAGACCGTGAGAACCGTTCCATCGGTGTCGTCATCATGAAGAAGACACTGCTGGAAAGCCTGATCCACGATTGCGCTTCCCATAACCTGGTCAGCTTCCGCCGTGACATCCTGCAGCGCCGCGTCAACGATCTGAAGATCTATGGCTATCGTTATGACGGCTATATCTCCAGCATCAGCACGATCGCTTCTTACTTCAAAGCCAACATGGACATCCTGGATCCGAAGGTCCGCGATGAACTGTTCTACAAAGAGCACACCATCCAGACGAAGATCCGTGATGAAGTCCCCACCGTGTATCGCGGCAACAGCCGGGTCAAGAACTCGCTGATCGCCGATGGCTGCGTGATCGAAGGTACGGTAGAGAACAGTATCATCTTCCGCGGCGTACATATCCGTAAGGGAGCAGTGGTCCAGAATTCCATCATCATGCAGGATTCGGAGATCCAGGACGGATCCCAGCTCAACTACGTGATCACCGATAAGGACGTCGTCATCCGTGAGAACCGCAAGCTCTACGGCTTTGAACTCTTCCCGATGGTACTTTCCAAGGGCAGTGTAGTGTAAATTCACATGGAAAAAGGAACCCGAGAGGGTTCCTTTTTATATTAACAGTCTTTATTTGACGACATACATTTTTTGTGCTATAATACGTTTTTGCGTAACATGATAACACCAATCAGGAGGTTATACATATGAAAGTCTTATTTGCGGCTTCTGAAGCGGTACCGTTCATCAAGTCCGGCGGACTTGGAGATGTAGCCGGTGCTTTGCCGCCTGCTTTGCGTAAAAAGATGATCGGGGCACGTGTCGTCCTGCCTCTGTACCAGGAGATCCCGCAGGAATTAAAGGACACGATGCATTTCGTGAAGGAGATCTGGGTCCCGTTGGCATGGCGCAGCCAGTACTGCGGCATTTTCGAGGCCAAGGTGGGTCAGGTCACCTATTATCTGCTGGACAACCAGTATTATTTCGGCCGCCGTGGCCTGTATGGCCATTTCGATGATGCGGAGCGCTTTGCGTTCTTCTCCAAGGCTGTCCTGGAGATCATCCAGTACATCGATTTCCAGCCGGATGTCATCCATTGCAACGACTGGCAGACGGCCATGATCCCGATCTACCTGAATCATTTCTACAAGACCATCGGAGATCCGTACAAGGATATCAAGACCGTGCTGACGATCCACAACATCCAGTATCAGGGCGTTTTCCCGGACAATGTTACCGAGTACGTCCTGGGTCTGCCGCGTGAATACTTCACCGGCGGTTACCTGGATTTCGGCGGCTGCGTCAATTTCCTGAAGGCCGGTATCCTTTCGGCCGACTGGGTCACCACCGTCAGCCCGACCTATGCGGAAGAACTGCAGTATGAGTTCTATGGCTATGGCCTGCAGGACATCATCCGCACTGAACGCGCCAAGGTCAGCGGTATCATCAATGGTATCGATTACAATTTCAACGATCCTGAAAAGGATCCGCACCTGTTCGCAAACTATTCCATCGACGATCTGTCCGGAAAAGAAGAGAACAAGATCCGTCTGCAGGAAATGCTGGGACTGCCTGTCAATCCCAACGTACCGATGATCGCCATGGTCACCCGTCTGGCGGACCACAAGGGCCTGGATCTGATCGCGTCTGTTCTGTATGAGATCCTGTCTGAGGACGTGCAGTTCGTCGTGCTGGGCACCGGCGCCTGGGAGTATGAAGAAATGTTCCGTAAGGCACGCGAGAGCTTCCCGACGAAGGTCTCTGTCAACCTGGCCTTCAACATCGATCTGGCGCAGAAGATCTATGCCGGCGCGGATCTGTTCCTCATGCCTTCCAAGAACGAGCCTTGCGGTCTGTCTCAGATGATCTCTATGCGCTACGGCACACTGCCGATCGTGCGTGAGACCGGCGGCCTGAAAGACACTGTCGAGCCGTACAACGAGTTCACCGGCGAGGGCACCGGCTTCAGTTTCCATGACTATGTAGCTCAGGATATGCTGCACGTCATCCGCAACGCGCTGAAAGTCTTCTACGAGAAGGAAGCCTGGACCGGCCTTATGAAGAACGCCATGTCCAAGGATTTCAGCTGGAACATCCCCGCCAGAGAATACTTGGCCCTGTACAGGCTGATCACAGGAAAACGATAAAAGAAACTTGAAACAGTAGGAGAAATATATGGATAAAAAACAACTGAGATCCTTGATCGCAGGTAAACTCAGCCGTCATTACGGTGTCGAGCCGAGAAATGCAACCAAGAACCAGATGTATCATACCTGTGCACTGGTAGTTCGCGATCTGATGATGGAGAAATGGAACAAGACCCAGAAAGAGATCGAGAGAAAACATGCCAAGCAGGTCTGCTATCTGTCTCTGGAGTTTCTGATCGGTAAATCCCTGAAAAACAATATCTACAACCTGGGCCTGACGGACGAGTTCGAGTCTGTGCTGAAGGGCATGGGACTGGAACTGCAGGACCTGGTCGACGTCGAAGAAGACGCCGCTCTGGGCAACGGAGGTCTGGGCCGTCTTGCAGCATGTTATATGGACGCACTGTCCGCACAGAACCTGCCGGCGACGGGCTACAGCATCATGTATGAATACGGCCTGTTCAAACAGCGCATCATCGAAGGTCAGCAGACGGAACTGCCCGACAGCTGGCTGGATACCGGCCGCGACTGGCTGGTCGCCCGTACGGACGAAGCAGTCGAAGTCCATTTCGGCGGCGAACTGGTGGAGCATTGGGAATCCGGTCATCTGGCGATCGAGCACCAGAATTATACCAGCGTTACTGCTGTCCCCAACGACATGCTGATCTCCGGCTACAAGTCGGATACCGTCAACACCCTGCGCCTGTGGCAGGCGAAGGCGACTCGTGCGCTCGACCTGAAACTGTTCGGCGAGGGCGACTATCTGCGCGCCATCGAAGAGCAGGCCATGGCCGAGACCATTTCCAAGATCCTGTATCCCGAGGACAAGCACGTGGAAGGTAAGTCCCTGCGCCTGAAGCAGCAGTACTTCTTCGTATCCGCCTCGGTCCAGAATA
>JAFVHC010000097.1 GCA_017474705.1 Bacillota bacterium | reverse complement strand
CCACGAGATGCTGAAGAACGTACGGTTCGATCGGGTGATCGCCTCATCGCAGCAGCGTGCGGTCCGTACGGCGCAGATCGTAGCGCCGGGATGTGCCGTAGAGGCGATGGAAGATCTGGTGGAGCTGGACGTAGGTACCTGGACCGGACATACATGGGCGGAAGTCGAACAAATGGATCCTGAAGGCGCCAAACGTCATGAGGAGGATTGGACCGCTGCCGTGGGCGGGGGAGAAACGGCAGATGATATGTTCGAACGGGTCGGAAGGGCAGTGAGAAAGCTCCTCGCCACCTCAGCCCTTGATGATACGGTCTTGATCGTTTCACACGGCGGACCCATGCGGGTCCTGGCCACACTGCTGCTGGATCTGCCCAAAGAAGTGTATTGGCATCTGGTCGCGGGGCAGGGTTCCTACAGCCTGCTGACAGCTTACCCGGAACCGCCCTTATGGTTTTCGATCGCGGAGTGGAACAGCAGAAGGGTCCGGTAAAAGGATACAAAAAAACCACCCGATATCGGGTGGTTACAGAGCGCGAAACGAGATTCGAACTCGCGACCCTCGCCTTGGCAAGGCGATGCTCTACCACTGAGCCATTCGCGCTTGTTCTTGCGAACAAAAGTATTATACTATGCTCCGGGCATAATTGCAAGTGTTTTTTCAAAAATCTTTCATACAGGAAGGAATCAGGAGGTCATGATGGAAATCAATAACAGAAAAGCAGCGATCATCGGCTGCGGATTCGTCGGTTCAGCGTCAGCATTCGCTTTGATGCAGAGCGGGTTGTTCTCGGAGATGGTATTGATCGATGCAGATCCGCAGAAAGCGGAAGGCGAGGCGTTGGATATCAGTCATGGACTGCCGTTCGCCAAACCTATGCAGATCTATGCGGGTACCTATGAGGATATCGACGATGCAGCCATCATCATCGTGACGGCCGGTGCGGGCCAAAAGCCCGGCGAGACCCGGCTGGATCTGGTGAAAAAGAATGTGGGCATCTTCAAAAGCATCATTCCGGAGATTGCAAAAAGGAACTGTTCCGGCATCCTTTTGATCGTGGCCAATCCGGTCGACATACTGACGTATGCGGCCGCGAAACTCAGCGGGTTCCCTGAGAACCGGGTCTTCGGTTCCGGTACGGTGCTGGATACAGCGCGCCTCAAGTATCTGCTGGGCGAACATCTGGATGTTGATCCGCGTAATGTACATGCTTTCGTCATCGGAGAACATGGAGACAGTGAATTCGTTGCCTGGAGCAGTCTGGACGTGTCCGGCGTACCGGTCCATGACTTCTGTGAGATGCGCGGACATCATGATCATGATGCGTCCATGCAGAAACTCGCTGCAGAGGTGCGGGACAGTGCCTATGAGATCATCAAGCGCAAAAAGGCAACATATTACGGAGTCGCCATGGCGGTCAAACGTATTTGCGAGGCCATCATCCGTGATGAGAAGAGCGTGCTGCCCGTTTCTTCGATCCAAAGAGGAAATTATGGTGTGAACGATGTGGCGCTGTCCATGCCCGCGATCGTTGGCCGCAACGGGATCGAGGCCATGGTACCGATCCGCCTCAGTGCGACGGAATATACACAGCTGAGTGAATCGGCCGCCACACTGCGCCGCGTGATCGACGACGCGGTCCAGTTATAAAACAGGAGTACTGAGTGATCAGTACTCCTGCTGCAGGGAATGAATGGAGATGATGGGAATTGAACCCATGTCCGAAAGCCCCTCCTTCCAGGGCAACTACTATCATAGCCGATGTTTGGATCTCCCGGATCCTGGACCCCAACGGCAGGGTACATGGACCGGCAGCCTGATCAGATCTTTACGTGCACACAGGCAGTGCGCGCAAGGAGCCCGCTATGGATGAGCCCTTAGCACAAATCGCGGGTCATCTGCACAAGAGCGGCTGCAATCGAATGATTAAGCAGCGAAAGCGTAGTTGTTAACGTTATTGTTAGCGTTTATATTTAGGTCCGGTTTTTACGTGGCCCGGCCCACGGATAGCTCCCGGGATCTCAACGACCCCCGTCGAAACCTTGACATCCCCTGATATTGTTGGTGCTTGTACAGCGAGAGGTGATCTCTGCTGTTCAAAGCTCCGAACACACCACTATTATACGCCTTGCCTGACAAAAAGTCAAATAAAGGACTTAGAACCATGAAGAAATACAACTATCATACCCATACGTACCGCTGCGGACATGCGACGGGCACGGAACGCGCATATGTGGAAGCGGCGATACGCGGCGGCTACCGGATCCTGGGTTTTTCCGATCATGTGCCGTATCCCTTCCTGGACGGACATGTTTCAAACATGCGGATGACCCTTGCTCAGACCCGGGGTTATTTCGATGAATTACTGCGGCTCAAAGAGGAATATAAGAGTAAGATCGAGATCCATATCGGGTTCGAGGCTGAGTATGATATGCGGACTTTCCCCAGACTCAAGGCTTTTCTGGACGACTATCCGTGCGAATATCTGATCCAGGGCCAGCATTTCCTGGACGTAGAGCATGAACGGATCTATTCGGGTATGCGCATGACGGACCCGGATATCCTCAGAGCCTATGCGGACCGGCTCATAGCTTGCATGGAAAGTGGATCTTTCCTCTATGTCGCACATCCGGATCTGCCGGATTTCAAAGGATCCGACGAAGTATATGACAACATCATGCGGCCGGTCTGCCGGACGGCAAAAGCATTGGACATGCCGCTGGAGATCAATCTGCTGGGACTCGTGCAAGGCCGCGCGTATCCTACGGAGCGTTTCTTCAGGATAGCGGCTGAGGAAGAATGCAGAGCCGTCATCGGGGTGGACGCGCATGCGCCGGAGATGCTGAGCAGCGAGGCATTGTTCCAGAAAGGGATCCAGTTCGCGAGGAACTGCGGGATCCGTCTGCTGGGTACGCTTCCGATTCCAGAGAGGGCATAAGCCCTCTTTTTTTATTGCCAGATGGTCCATATTATGGTATACTAACTATGTATGCAGTCTTATGGACCCGTTTTAGGGGATCACATAAAAGAAAAGGAGCTTATATCATGGCAAAAAACAAATTGATTCCGATCACCGTTTTGACCGGTTATCTGGGTACCGGCAAAACGACACTTTTGAATAAGGTTCTGCAGAACCAGGAAGGCTACAAAGTCGCAGTCATCGTCAACGATATCGGCGAGATCAATATCGATGCCGGCCTCATCGAAAAGGGCGGACAGATCGAGCAGGAAGACGTCGCACCGCTGACCAACGGCTGCATCTGCTGCACGCTGAAAGCCGACTTGATGAATCAGATCATCGACCTGGCCAAGATGAACAAATTCGATTATATCCTGATCGAGGCATCCGGTATCTGCGAACCGCTGCCGATCGCACAGACCATCTCCTATATGGATGGTTCCGCCAATAATCCGAGAGTGCCCGCCGTCTGCTATCTGGACAACATGGTCACCGTCGTGGACGCAGCGCGTCTGGTCACGGAATTTGCCAACGGCAATCAGTTGATGAAAGAAGACATCGAAGAGGATGACATCGAAAACCTGCTGATCCAGCAGATCGAGTTCTGCAACACGGTCATCATCAACAAGGTCGATCTGGTCACACCGGAACAGCTGGGCGAAGTCAAGGCGATCATTCGTGAGCTGCAGCCTTCTGCAAAAATGATCGAAGCCGTACAGGGGGATGTCCCTGTCAGCGAGATCCTTGATACCCATAATTTCGATTTTGAAAAAGCTTCCATGTCCGCCGGTTGGATCGAGGCGCTTGAGAACCCGGAAGAAGAGGAAGAAGAGGGTGAACTGCTGGAGTACGGTATTGGTACTTTCGTTTACTATCGCCGTCGTCCGTTCAATAAGGCAAAATTTGAAGCATTCGTCAACGAATGGCCGGCCGAGATCATCCGCTGCAAGGGTGTTCTGTGGTTTGCCGACGAGCGCACCACCGCTTACATGTTCGAACAGTCCGGACGTCAGATCCAGGCGGTAGATGCCGGATACTGGCTGGCTACCGCGCCGAAGTGGCAGCAGAAAGAAGCGATCCGCCGCGATCCCTCCATCAAGAAGGATTGGGACGAGGTCTATGGAGATCGTATGGACCGTCTGGTCTTCATCGGAAAGAACATGGACAAAGACGCGATCATTCAGGGGTTGGATGCGGCTCTTGATAAATAAATCGACCCTAATGGCTGAAAACTTGCTGAGCCTGACAACGATCGGCAGGCAAAATGCGTAGATCTCTGAGATGAATAAAATACTTCGCAAGATCGTACGGTTGCCGTGGATCCTTGGCACGGCGATCGTACTTCTATGGAACCGCACGAAAGCCGGCCGGACGCTCAT
>JAFVHC010000096.1 GCA_017474705.1 Bacillota bacterium | reverse complement strand
TGGCCAAGCATCCGGAAACGAAGCCAAAGCTGGAGCGGATCCTCAAAAGCGAGTCTCACCTGGATCAGATCGACAGTCAGATCGATACGGCTGTGCGTAACAGCGAGATCTATGTGGCACGTCCCAGCGGCGTTGTCAAACTTTAACAAATTCGGAAAATGCAACCAATCAGAACATAAATGTGTGTTTTGGTTGGTTGCATTAACATTTTAAGAAGATATAATAAAACGCGGAGGGATGCAAATGAGCGGCATATCATTCAATAATCTAAAAAGGCTCCGTATCATCAACAATCTGACGCAGGAAGATATCGCGGAAAAACTGGGTGTAACGCGTCAGGCTGTGGCAAAATGGGAACGGGGCGAGACGAAACCGGATATTGAAAGCTGCATCAAGTTGGCGGATTTGTATCAGATGACGGTCGACCGTCTTCTAAGACAATATGACCAACCGGAGAATGACGGCGATGGTAAATATCTATTCGGGATCGTAAAAATCAACGATAAAGGCCAGATCACACTACCTGTGGAATGCAGGAAGATGTTTCGTCTGGAGCCGGGCGACAACATGATCGTTCTGGCGGATGAGGACAAGGGGATCGCGCTGGTAAAAGTATAAGGGGAAACATATGAAAGCAATCGAGATCAAAGGTCTGACGAAACGGTACAAAACCAAGGTCGCTGTCGATCATATGGATCTGACGGTCGAAGAGGGTGAACTCTTCTCGCTTTTAGGCGTCAATGGAGCAGGCAAGACGACCACCATCCGGATGCTTTCCTGTCTGTCGGAACCGACGGAGGGAGAAGCGCACGTGTTGGGTTTCGATGTAAGAACGCAGCCCAATGAGGTCAAGGCGAGGATCGGGATCTCGCCCCAGGATACCGCTGTAGCGGACAATCTGACAGTGCGGGAAAACCTGGAGTTCATGGCTGCCGTATATGGCAAACACGGTACCCAGGCCAAAGAAAAGGTCGAAGAAATGATACGGATCTTCCGCATGGAGGAAGTTGCGCACACGCGCGCCAAGACGCTCTCAGGCGGCTGGAAACGTAAGCTCTCCATCGCCATGGCACTGATCGGAGCACCGAAACTGCTGTTCCTTGATGAGCCGACACTGGGGCTAGATGTACTGGCACGCCGCGAATTGTGGCAGGCTATCGAAGCAATGAAGGGCAAGATCACCATCGTACTGACTACGCATTATATGGAAGAGGCTGAGCAGCTTTCTGATCGGATCGCGATCCTGATCGACGGACGGATCTGTGCGGTTGGGACTTTGGCCGAGATCGAAGCGATCTCCGGACAGAAAGGGCTTGAAAATGCTTTTGTTGAAATCGCAGGAAAGGGGCGTACGATCGATGCATAGACTTCTTGCGTTCACTGAAAGAAACCGAAAAGAGATCCTGCGGGATCCTTTGAGTTATATCTTCTGCCTCGGTTTCCCGTTAGTCATGCTGATCATCATGACACTGGTCGATCAAAGCATTCCGAAAGAAGCGGGCATGACCGTATTTCACATCGAAAATCTTGCAGGCGGGATCCTCGTGTTCGCTCAGACATTCATTATGCTGTTCACGGCGATCACTGTGGCGAAGGACCGCAGCGGTTCTTTCCTGATCCGTATGTATGCGACGCCCATGACGTCCCGGGACTTTATCGGTGGGTATATCCTGCCGATGCTGCTGCTGTACCTGATCCAGGCGTTGATCACAGTGATCACGGCGTTCATCATCGCACTGATCACCAAGGCGGATCTGAAGATCTCCGGCTTGATTTTGGGGATCGTGCTGGGTCTTCCGTCAGCTGTGCTGTTCATCGGTTTTGGCCTGTTGGCCGGTACTTTGTTCAATGAGAAGGCAGCTCCTGGTATGTGTTCTATTCTGATCTCATTAGGATCATTCCTCGGCTGTATCTGGTTCGACGCAGATGCGACGGGCGGTGTCATGCTGAAGATCTGCCGCTGTCTGCCTTTTTACTACTGCACTAAAACCGTGCGTGCCGCCATGCAATTGCAGTTTACTGGAAATGCATTCTGGAAACCGTTGGCTATCGTTTCAATATGCGCTGTGGTGATCCTTACCCTTGCGATCTTGGCGTTCCGACGCAGGATGCGAGCAGATCTTGCGTAAGAGCAATAGAAATACATTTTCAGAAAAAAGAAAAGGCATGATCGTTGGATCATGCCTTTTGCATATTATTATAGAGTCGACCCGATCAGCTAAGGATCACTTCATGGCCGGTACGAGCGCTTTCATACGCCGCGTCCAGGATCTCCATCAAAGTGATACCATCTTCCGCCGGCGACTTACAGGGCACGCCGTCCAGGATGCAGTCCACATAGTGATTGATCTCAGCCGCGAACAGACCATCGAAGGAAAGAGAAGTCTCGTTGGTGAGCTTCACGTCCGCCATATAGTTGTTGATCTCGGAGTACATCTCCAGATCCGGATCCAGCTTGGCGCCGCCTTTGGTACCGAAGAATTCGATCTTGCCTTCATCCTTCTTGATATTCAAAGAGAAGCTGGCCTCGAAATGCAGAACAGAACCATTGTCATAGCGGATCATGGCGGTGGCCAGATCCTCGACGTCGCAGATGACCTTTTCTTCACGGGTGGAAGAAGTGTAGGCCTTGCCGTCGCTGATGATGTTCGGGCGGTTGAGCAGTTTCTGGAAGGTCGCGCCATAGACGGATACCGGGCGCGGCTTGCCCATCAGGTAGCGGGTCAGGTCGATGACGTGGACGCCCAAGTCGATCAGCGGACCGCCGCCAGAGCGGGACTTATCGCCGAACCAGCCGCCGGGGTTGCCGTTGCGGCGCAGGTAGGTGGCCTTGGAATAGTAGATCTCTCCGAAATAACCGGAGTTGACGAAATCTTCCATGATCTTGCAGTCATTGCCATAGCGGCGGACGAAACCGATCATCAGAAGCTTGCCGTTTTTATCCGCGGCTTCCTTCATCTGCCGGGCTTGTTCGGCGTTGAGCGCCATGGGTTTTTCACAAAGGACGTTCTTGCCGGCATTGAGGGCTGCGATGGTGGCCGGCGCGTGGACGCTGTTCCAGGTGCAGACACTGACGGCGTCCAGCTCGGGCAGAGCCAGCATCTCGTTATAATCCGTAAAGGTACGGGTGACGCCGTATTTCTCGGCCATCATCGCAAGCTGATCGGGATTGATGTCGCAGAAAGCATACAGCTCGACACGCGGGTTCTTCAGATATGCCTGGATATGTTCGTTGGAAATGCTGCCGGTACCGATGATGCCGACTTTCAATTTGTTCATGATGGGTTCTCCTTACCTGTATGATATTAGATCCTGGCTTTCAGGAACGATACTGCCTTGCGGATATCGGCTTCCGGATCATCACCGACTTCACGCTCGATGGTCAGATAACCGGTGTAGCCGATGTCGTTGAGGGCCTTTAGATAGTTGGTGAAATCAACGTCGCCTTCACCGAGGGGCAGTTCGATGAAAGATGCACCTTCGACGATGGTATCGGCAACGTCGTTGATCTCTTTTTTGATACCGTACACGATCTCGGGGTCCTTATAGAACAGCCGGCGGCCATCCTTCGCGTGGGTATGGACGATATAATCCTTGAGTGTATAAACGGCCTGTACGGGATCGTCACCCGTGACCATGACGAAGTTGGCGGGATCCAGATTGACCGCAACACCGGTGGAGTGGAGATTGTCGAGGAAAGCTTTTAAAGTAGCAGCTTCCTCCGGCCCGGTCTCGATGGCAAAATGAGCGTCCAGAGAATCCGCGTAGGCGGCCAGTTCACGGCAGGCAGCCTGCATGATCTGATAGCGGGGATGGGCAGGATCTTCCGGCACGACACCGATATGCGTCGTGACGACGTTGGTCTCCAACTCTTTGGCCAGATCCAGGATCCGCTTGGATTTTTCGATCAGACCCGGGTTGAGTTCAGCATTGCCGAAGCCGCGGCCCAGATCGCCGCAAAGGGCGGAGATCACAAGGCCATGGT
Source organism: Bacillota bacterium (assembly GCA_017474705.1). Taxonomy (GTDB): domain Bacteria; phylum Bacillota; class Clostridia; order Lachnospirales; family Bianqueaceae; genus RUG159. The sequence goes on along the minus strand of JAFVHC010000096.1, from coordinate 1,974 downwards.
CTTTGACGCTGGCAAGAAAATCCCGGCGTTTCTGCGGTGGCATATTCTCGGGTGCCAGTTCACCATAAGTCGCATAGACTTGCAGACCGGATGCACCGACGGAGACGGCTTTATCCAGTGCGGTCGCAACGTCGACCTTGAATGAATCCAGCATGACACCGATGGAAAAAGGATACATGGTGAGTCCTCCTTGTTCATGATAGGTTGCCATGATTTTACCATATTCGTCTGGGATTATCAATCATTTTCACGATTGACATTGCATGGATTCGGGTATAGAATTTTGGTATTAAAATCTCGTTAAGGAGAGCAATGCTTTATGGATATAATCATTATCGGCTGCGGCAAGCTGGGTATGGAACTGACGCAGCGTCTGACCGCGGAAGGTCATGACATCACGGTAGTCGATGAAGATGTGAAACAGGTCCAGACCGTTGTTTCCATGTATGACGCACAGGGTATCGAAGGCAACGGAGCTAGTTACAAAGTACTTCAGGAGGCCGGGGTCGAGAGCGCGGATCTTCTGATCGCTGTCACCAACTCCGATGAGCTGAATCTTTTGTGCTGCCTGATCGCCAAACGGTCCAGCAACTGTCCTACGATCGCCCGCGTACGTAACCCGGTGTACCGCGAGGAGATCCAGTTTATCAAGGAAGGCCTTGGCCTGGATATGATCATCAATCCGGAATTCGAGTCCGCTTCTGAGATCTCGAGGATCCTGCGCCGGAAGTCCGTGCTGGATATCAACCCCTTCGCGAAAGGCCGCGTAGAGCTCATGCGCTTCCGCATCCCGGAGAATTCCATACTGGATCAAAGGCAGATCGTCAGTATCGCCATGCGTTTGAAAGCAGACGTTCTGGTCACGGCGGTAGAGCGAGAGAACAAGGTCACGATCCCCAGCGGCGGTTTTGAGCTGCATTCCGGGGATATCGTAACGATCCTGGCCACGCCGCGCAACGCGAGTGACTTTTTCGAGAAGATCGGGCTTGCCGATAACGCTGCGCGTACCTGCATCATCGTTGGCGGCGGCATGCATGGTTTCTATCTGGCTACAGAGCTGCTGAATACGGGCACGAATGTCAAGATCATCGAAAAATCCGCGGCGCGCTGTGATGAACTCAGCATACTGTTGCCGAAAGCTGTCGTCATCAACGCCGATGGTACCGATGAAAACGTTCTCCTGGAGCAGGGCCTGGACTATTCGGATTCCTTCGTCGCGCTGACGAACAGAGACGAGGAGAACATCCTCCTGTCGCTGTATGCGATCCAGAACAGTGATACCAAGGTCGTGACCAAGCTCAACCGTGTCAATTTCGATTCTGTTGTCGAGAAGATGGATCTTGGCACCGTTATTTATCCGAAGAGCATCACTGCGGATTCCATCATTCGTTATGTGCGTGCCCGCAACAATTCCAAGGATGCCAGCGAAGTCGAAACGATGTACCGCATCATCGGCAACCGTGTCGAGGCGCTCGAGTTCATCATCAAAGAGCCGTCGTTTATTACGGACGAGCGTTTGGTGGATCTGAAGATCAAGAACAATACGCTGGTCGGCTGTATCACGCGCGATGGCCAGTCTTTCATTCCGCGAGGCAAAGATACGATACAAGTGGGTGATTCCGTCGTCATCATCACGACCATTCAAGGCGTGGGAACGATTCAGGGATTCTTCAATAAATAAATCGGAGCCGAAATGAACATCAAGATCATCATATATATCATCGGATGGATCATGGAATGCGAAGCGATGCTTTTCATGCTTCCTTGCGCAACATCCATCTTCTATCATGAACGACAAGGCCTTGCATATCTGATCGTGGCGTTTGTCGAGTGCATCATCGGCTTTCTCTTGATCCGTAAAAAGCCTACGCAAACGAAATTCTACGCAAAGGAAGGCTTTATCACCGTCGCCCTTTGCTGGATCGTCCTTTCTATTTTCGGAGCAGCGCCGTTCGTGATCACAAGGGAGATCCC
>JAFVHC010000095.1 GCA_017474705.1 Bacillota bacterium | reverse complement strand
GCGACGGCGTATGGACCACGGTCGTTGCCTTCTTCATTGGTAACTCTCTGATGTTCTTCTTCGGCGCCGTCTCCTCCATCTATGCCGGCGGCAATGACATCTTCGAAGTCATGCTGAACCTGAACCTCTTCTACTTTGCGGTCCTGGTACTCGGTCTGAACATCTGGACCACCAACGACAACGCCCTGTATTCCGCGGGTCTTGGCCTCGCCAATATCTTCAATAAAAACAAGAAGCCCATGGTCCTGGTCTCCGGCGTCATCGGCACCGTTCTGGCCATCTGGCTCTATTGGAACTTCGTCGGCTGGCTGAATATCCTGAACGCTACACTGCCCCCGGTCGGCATCATCCTCGTGCTCGGCTACTTCCTGAATAAGTCAAAATATGATACCATCGAACCGGATACGGATGTGAACTGGTGGGCTGTCGGCGGTGTCGTCGCAGGCGCAGTGGTCGCAAACCTCCTCCACTGGGGCATCGCCTCCATCAACGGCATGGTCGTCGCAGCGGTCTGCTACCTCATCGGCCATTTGGTGCATAAAAAGTAATCGCGAAAGTCGACTGTCAAAAACTATGATCATATTGATTACCGGAGCCACTCACGCGGGAAAAACACTTCTGGCGCAGAGGTTGCTTGAAAAATACCATTATCCCTATCTATCGATAGATCATCTGAAAATGGGCCTGATCCGCAGCGGGCAAACGGAATTGACGCCTGAAGACGATGAGGCTCTGACCGAGTACCTGTGGCCGATCGTGCGGGAGATGATGAAGACAGCGATCGAGAACCGGCAGGATCTGATCGTGGAGGGCTGCTATATCCCCTTTGACTGGAGGCAGGATCTTGATGAACCATATCTGTCATCGATCCGCTTCATCTGTCTTGCCATGAGTGAAAGGTATATAGAGCTCCATTTTGATGCGATCATCGGGCATGAATCGGACATCGAATCCAGAATGATCACAGCCGATTGTACGAAGGAGCAGCTGAAGGCAGACAACGCAGCTTTCACTGAAGGCTTCCAACGCGCAGGCGAACCGGTCGTACTGATCGATTCCGACTACGAGCAGACGATACAGACTCTTTTGGATCGATAAACATCTGCATGAAAGAAATCAGAAGCACGGAAATCGTGCTTCTTTTTTTTACTTCTTTACTTTGTCGTGATAAAGTGGTAACATATCAGCATTCATGTGATTCAATTGTGTATTAGGAGGTTTTAAAGATCATGAAGAAATGTTTATGTGTTATCCTGGGACTGCTTCTCATCGTCTCTATGTGCGGCTGCAGCAAGAGCTCTGGAAAATATGTTTTTTTGAAAGAGGATCTCGGTGTCGAATCCTATGCCATAGGCTTCCGCATCGGTGATGAAGAACTGGCTGAGACGGTCAGCGGCGCGCTTCAGGCACTGGTCCTGGACGGCACCTATGAAAAGATCGGCGCAAAGTATCCGGACATCAAAGATTATCTTTGCCTGACGAAGGATGGGATCGATGAGGCTTCTCTGCCCGAAAGAGGTTCCGGCGACAGCAGCTTTACTTTCAAGCATGGCTTCGACCTCGATTATCCCCCCTATTCCTATCTGCAGGATGACGGCAGCGTCGGCGGTCTGGATGTTGAGCTCTGCCAGGCAGTCTGCGACTATCTCGGCTGGGGTTATGAAGCGGTTCCTTTCAACTGGGAAGCCAAGGATCTGGAACTCAATGCCGGAAGCTGCGACTGCATCTGGTCCGGTTTCACAAAAGAAGGCCGTGAGAACGACTATACCTGGGGCATCACCTATTCCAACAACACGCAGGGCATCCTGGTCGCCGCGGATTCCGGCATCAAGACGCTGGCTGACCTGAACGGAAAGATCGTCGGTGTCCAGATCGATACCTCGGCGGCTACGATGCTGGAGGAAGATCAAGCCGATCTGGCGGCAACGTTCCAGGAACTGAAGATCTATGAGACCTACACCGTGGCTTATAACGATCTCAAGGCCGGTGCGATCGACGCGATCGCCATCGACATGACCGCCGGTGGGTATCTGATCGCCAACGATAAGTGATCGATCTGCTAGAGAGGAAGTTTTTCTATGTCCTTTTCGACGATGCTCACCACCATGGCACAGGGCATGCTGCGTACCTGTGCCATATTCGTCCTGACGATCCTGTTTTCCATGCCTCTGGGCATGATCGTCATGATGCTTCGAAGATCGCGCTTCAAAACGGTGCAATGGATCATAAAGATCTACATCGCCATCATGCGCGGTACACCATTGATGCTGCAGCTTTTGGCCTGGTATTTCGGCCCATACTATCTGTTCGGCTGGTCGATCCGCGGATATCGCTTCACCGCGATCATTCTCGGTTTCACCATGAACTATGCCGCTTACTTTGCCGAGATCTATCGCGGGGGTATCGAATCCATTCCCGATGGACAATACGAAGCCGCGGACGTGCTGGGCTACAGTAGATCGCAGACGTTTTTCAAGATCGTGCTGCCGCAGGTGATCAAACGGATCCTGCCATCGATCACCAATGAAGTCATCACCCTGGTCAAGGATACGTCGCTTGCTTTCGCCCTGGCGTATAACGAAATGTTCGCTCTGGCCAAGCAGATCGCTGCATCTCAGACTTCCTTTACCCCATATATCGTTGCCGGTGTGTTCTATTTCATTGCGAATTATGCAGTCGCCTTCGCCATGGAGCGCATCGAAAAAGCCTTTAGTTATTATAG
>JAFVHC010000094.1 GCA_017474705.1 Bacillota bacterium | reverse complement strand
GGCTCGAATTTCTCGGCCTTCCACAGCTTGACCAGGTCCTTGTAACCGAATTCCGACGGATGTCCATAATGGCGCAGGTGATACTTGTACTGCGGGCTGCCTTCGATGTACATGTTGCGGGCATACCAGTCACCATACATAGGCACACTCTGCGGGCCCCAGTGGCTCCAGATACCGAACTTCGCATCCTGGAACCAATCCGGTACTTCATACTGTCTCAGGGATTCAAACGTAGGCTCGAAATGTGTAGTTTTTGCCATTGCAGTTCTCCTTAATTCAGACTTTTCACTGATTCTCCCTCGACCAGTTCCGCCTGCATGCGGATGATCTGCGGGGTTTGCGGAGCATTTTCTTCGATACGGTCGATCAAAAGTTCCGCGGCCTTATGTGCCAGTTCCTCCATCGGCTGCATGACCATCGTCAGCCGGGGTTTGATGACCCTGGCCAACGGCAGATTATCAAAGCCGATCATGGAGATCTCTTCCGGGATGCGGATCCCCATTTCGTTGAGGGCGATCATCGCGCCGAAGGTGATCTCATAGTTCGCGCAGAACAGGGCTGTCGGCCTGTGCCAGAGCGACATGATCATCTTCGTGTTCTGATACCCGCCATCGATCGTCATCGGGCCATCGATCATCCATTCCGGCCGGATCGGGATCTTGTGGGCCGCCAGGGTCTCCTGGAAGCCGCGCATACGTTCCCTCATGGTGAACAGGCTGCCGGGACCGTTGATGATCGCGATGTCTTTGTGCCCGTTCCGGATGAACGTTTCTGCTGCCGCGCGGGCGGCATCCGCATTCTCCAGTACGACTGCATCGGTTTCAAAGTCCGTAGGAAGACGGTCCAGTACCACCACGGGAACGCCGCGGGTATGGGCTGCTTCCAGATGCTGACCGCTCTTGTCGTAGGGAATCGTGATGATCCCATCGACCATGCGGCCCAGCAGGAAATCCAGCGCTTCTTTCTCACTGTCCTGGTCCAGCCGGCTGTCGCAGATGATCAGGCCGTAGCCCTGCTGGCGCAGAGACTCTTCGACGTCCGCCATCATGCGGGTATTGAAGGTGGAATCCAGTTCGGGGATCAAGCCGCCGATCAGGCGGGAGCGCTTGCTTTTTAAGCTGCGGGCATAGGCGTTGACGTGAAAATCCAGCTGCTGGATCGCCTCTTCGATCGCCTGCCGGTTTTCCGCCCGTACCGCGCCGCCATTGAAATATTTGGATATGGTGGCCAGAGACAGGCCTGTCAATCGTTGAATGTCCTTATATGTGGCTGCCATCAGGCTTTCCCCACGGAACCACAGACCTTCATTCTTTCCTCGACCAGGGCTTTGACTGCCGCCCTTCCCTCTTTTCCATAGGCCTTCGGATCAAAGGTCTCCGGTTTTTCAATTAACAGTTTCTGTACCGCGCCGGTATAAGCCTGGCGCAGTTCGGTTGCAAAATTGACCTTGCAGATGCCGCGGCGGATGCACTCCTGGACAGCCTCATCACTCAGGCCGGATGCCCCGTGCAGGACCAGCGGTACATCCACCTGGGCACGGATCTCGGACAGGCGCTCCACATTCAGGACCGGTGTCGTTTTATAGACGCCGTGGGCGGTACCGATGCCGACTGCCAGAGAAGTGACGCCGGTGCGTTCCACGAATTCTTTGGCTTCCAGCGGATCCGTGTACGCGTCGCCTTCGGCTTCGACATCGTCTTCCTTGCCGCCGACCTTGCCCAGCTCACCTTCACAGGGGATGCCCATGGCTTTGCAGACGTCCGCGACTTCCTTCGTCACGCGGATGTTGTCCTCATACTCTTCATGAGACCCATCGATCATGATGGAAGTATAGCCCGCGCGCAGGCACTTCATGGAGATATCGAAATCCTTGCCGTGGTCCAGATGGATGCAGACGGGGACGGACGCCGCCTCAGCCGCCGCTTTGGCATTCGCGAAATACAATTCCGGTGAAGCATACTTCAATGTGGAAGAGGTCGTCTGCAGCATGACCGGGCTTTGCAGTTCTTCCGCCGCAGCCACGACTGCCTGGACCATCTCCATATTTTCTACGTTGAAGGCGCCGACAGCATAGCCGCCCGCCTGCGCCTTCAGCAGCATGTCTCTACTGGTGGTAAGCATCAGTTGAATTTCCTTTCATAACCGTTCCAGCCCGGGATCGTACCATCGACATCCCACAGATCCAGCCAGTCGTTGGCGCCTTCCCACAGGAAGACCTGGCCCTTGATCAGACGGCAGTAGCGCTCTACACCCTTCAGGTCCTCGATCTCCTGGATCGTCAGCGGATCTTCCGTCGCGCAGCGCAGGTTGCTGACGTACTCATTGTGATGGATGGAGAACGGGATCGGCACCTGGCCGCGCTGTACCGCCCACTTGATGCAGATGACGGCCGGATGGACGCCATGGGCCTGAGCGATGCGGACGACGGTGGGCTGCTGGATATCGGCCAGATCTTCCGGCGTCATATCGCGGTCCGGACGGGTCGGAGAACCGATGGGGCAGAAACCGACGGGCTGGATGCCATTGTCGACACAGTACTGATACAATTCACCCTGCTGGAAGCACGGATGCAGTTCCATCTCGTTGATGGCCGGCTTGATCTTCGCGTCGCGCAGGATCATGGACAGCTTCGGAATGGTCACGTTGGAGGTACCGATGTGTTTGACAAGGCCCTGCTCGACCAGAGATTCCATGGCACGCCAGGTGGCCATGAACTCTTCATGGATGTAGGGACGCGCGTCGGCACTGCGGGAATCTACGGATACGCCCGGTGCATGGTAGTTCGGGAACGGCCAGTGGACCAGATAGCAGTCCAGATAATCCAGCTGCAGGTCTTCCAGTGTCTGCTTGCAGGAAGCGATGACGTCTTCCGGCGCATGCTTGTCGTTCCAAAGCTTGGATATGACGAAGACTTCTTCACGGGGCAGGCCTTCCTCTACGAAGATCTTGTGGAAGACTTCTCCGATGTCCTTCTCATTGCCGTAGCAGGCGGCGCAGTCGACGAAGCGATAACCGCTGTGGATCGCATCGTAAACGGCGGCAGCGATGTCCTCATTGGAGAAGCGGTCGGACCCGAAAGTACCGATACCGACAGCAGGCATGGTCGCGCCGGTATACAGCGTCTTCTGCGGGACGATCTTCGGATCGACCGCATCCTGGTTCATGATGAATTGTGCCATAATAGGACTCCTTTCTTTTTCCGGACTCTTAGAGTCGGTGCATAAGATCACGGGTCTGCTCGTACAGATCGCGATAGATTTGATAATAGTGCTTATATTGCTCATGCCGGAGCGGATCCGGCGTGTGCGTACGGGTGATGGCCACGTTCAGTTCGACCGCTTCCTGATAGTTCTTGTACAGGCCTGTAGCGATGCCTGCCAGGATGGAGGAACCGAGCGTGGTAGCAGTGTCTGTCGCCGGTACATGGATGACCTTGCCGGTGATGTCGCTCTTGAGCTGCGTCCAGACCAGGCTGTTGGCGGAACCACCCATAGAGTACATGTCACCCACCGGCGCACCGGCCTTTTCTGCGACTTCCAGGTTATGCTGCAGGGAGAAGGCGACACCTTCCATGACGGAACGATACATGTGGGCACGGGTCTTATCAAAGCCTAAGCCGAAGAACACGCCGCGGGCCTTCGCGTCCCAGATCGGAGAGCGTTCACCAGACAGATATGGGAGGAAGATCAAACCATCGGATCCGGGCGGGATGGTCTCCGCCAGCTCGCTGACGCGTTCGAACTTACCGCGTCCGGTCTCCGCCGCCCAGGCTTCTTCTGCCGCGCCGATCTGCTGCACGATCCAGTTGAGGCTCGCACCGCCGCCGGCCGTACCACCCTGCAGGATCCACAGACCAGGCACCACATGATGGCTCATGATGAGGGAAGGATCTCCCTTATAGGACGTGGTGCAGATGCTCATGCCGCCGGCTTGTCCGCCCTGCTCCTGGGTCTGGCCGTCCCGATAGACACCGGCGCCAAGGGTACCGCAGGCAGCGTCCAGGCCACCGGCGATGACCGGCGTGCCTGCAAGAAGACCTGTCCGTTCCGCCGCTTCCGCAGTGACTTCACCAACGATACTGTCGCATTCCACGTTCTTCTCCGGCAGCTTCTCCAGGTCGATGCCCAGAAGATCCGCCAGTTCCTGATCGTAGGTGCCGTCCTTCATGCGCACCACGTGCAGACCATAGCTCATGCAGATGTCCTGCGAGACCTGCCCGGTCAGCCGATATTCGATGAAAGAGTTGCACTGCAGGAATTTATAGGTGTTCCGGTAGATCTCCGGCTTGGTTTCCTTGAACCAGAGGATCTTCGGTGTGGTATAACTGGGTTTGAACGGGTTCTGGCCGGTCTCGAAGCAACGGTCCGCAAGGCCCTGCGCTTCCACACGGCGGCAGATCTCATCCGCACGGGTATCGATCCAGATAGGGGTCTTGTGCAGGACGTTGCCCTGTGTGTCGATGGGGATGCAGGACCAGCTCTGTCCATCGATCGCGATGCCCGCCACGTCCTCAGGGCAGGCTTTGCTCTCCGCCCACAGACGCTTGAGGCTCTTGCAGACGGCCCTCCACCAGATATCAGGATCCTGCTCCGCCCAGCCGGGATGGGGGTAATCGACCGGATAACTCTCGGTGATGGAAGCGATCAGACCTTCGTCTGCCGAAAACGCCGCCGTCTTCAATCCGGAGGTCCCGATATCGATGCCGATCAGTATATTTTTCATGATTCTCTCCACTTTTCTTCGCGAAAAACGAAACGTTT
>JAFVHC010000093.1 GCA_017474705.1 Bacillota bacterium | reverse complement strand
TGATCGGACCGCTGAATTTGCGGCTGTAGAGCACGAAACTGGAGATCTGGCCAAGACCTACGATCCCTTTCATGTACATGATCGCGCCGCCCATGCCGATGGCTGCCAGACCCACGTTGTTGATCAGGCCGACGGTGGGACCCATGGTCATACCCATGCTGTCCGCATCTCTGTATGCAACGGCCGCGTCCCGGTTGATCTTACTGAAATTCTCGCAGACCTGATCCTCATGTGCGTAGGCAAGGATCGTTTTCTGTCCGTTGAACATTTCTTCAGCAAAGCCGTTCATCACGCCGTAGGCTGCACTGCGTTTGGCATACAGCGGGCGAGTCTTGCGTCCGCGATAACGGGTGAACAGGATCGCAGCGGGGATCGTAAAGACCATACAGCAGACCAGCGGCAGTGAGATCGTACACATCATGATGAAGCTGCCGACGACCGTGACCGTACTGGTCACGATGTGCACCACGTCTGTGGAAAGGCTCATGGAGACCACGTCGATATCGTAGGAAACCCGGCTGATGATATCGCCTGCCTGATGCCTGTCGAAGTAGCCGACCGGCAGTGTCATGAGCTTATTGAATACATCACGCCGCATGTTCTGCGCCACATGGCGGCCGACCCGCATCATACCGACCTGTACGATGAAGCTCAGGATACCGCTGCTGACGTAAAAGATCAGCATGAGCAGCACATAATGCATGACCAGTTTCAGATCGATCTTCCCGGCGCCGGCGCTTGCAGCGTCGATCGCTTTACCGGCGAAGTTCGGCCCCATCAGGTTGCCCAGGTTGCTGGCGAATGCACAGAAGATGAACAATAAAACAAGAAATTTATACTGCATCAGGTACTTGATGATGCGCCTGAGTGCTCCTTTAGCGTCTTTCGGTTTCGCTTTGACGCCGTCTCTGCCTCTTGGACCCGGCATATCCGCACTCCTTTCTATTACTGTCCGATGCTGCCCATCTGGATATCATAGATCTCCTTATAGGCAGGACAGTTTTTAAGCAATTCTTCATGAGACCCATATCCGATGCAGCGGCCATTGTCCATGACCAGGATGTTCGTCATGCTCATGACACTGGAAACACGCTGTGCGATCATGATCAAGGTCGTACCGGCATGATGCTCCGCGATCGCCTTGCGCATCGCGGCATCAGTCTTATAATCCAACGCACTGGAGCTGTCATCCAGGATCAGGATCTCCGGATGACCGGCCAAAGCGCGGGCGACCAACAGACGCTGTTTCTGCCCGCCGGAAAGGTTGGCACCGCGGATCGTAGCTTCGTACTGCAGGCCTTCATCCAGGCTGTCGACGTACTCCGCCGCCATGGCGTCTTCCACAGCTCTGCGGATGTCCGCCTCCTCCAGACCGCGGCCGAAATCGATGTTTTCATACAAGGTATCCTTGAAGACCATATCGTTCTGGAAGACCGGACCGAATTTGCGGCGCAGTTCATCTTTATCGTAGGTCCGCACGTCACGTCCATCCACAAAGACACCGCCTTCATCAGCATCATAAAAACGCATCAGCAGGTTGATGATCGTGGTCTTGCCGCATCCGGTCGGTCCGATGATGCCCAGGCTCTCTCCTTTTTTGATCGCGAAATCGATATCTTCCAAGGCTTTTTCCGATGTACCGCCTGTAAAATGCTGTTCGTCCACAGTACTGTAATTGAAATGGACGTGCTCGAAGCGGATCTGCTCGTCACCGGAGGGCTGCAGAGCCTCTTGTTCCGAGAGGATGTGCTGATCCGTCTCGGTCTGCAGGACCAGGTCGATACGATTGGCACTGGCACTGGCACGGCTCATCGACATGAAGATACGGTTCAGACCCATGATGCCCATGGTGATCATGTTGAAATATGTCAGGAAGGCCAGGATGACGCCAGGCTGCATCTGGCCGGCATTGACCCGGCGCGCACCGAAGATGATGACCAGGGCAAGACCTGTATTCAGGCACAACTGCATGAACGGCCATGGAATGGACATGATCGTACTGGCTTTGATATCGCTGTCCGCCATAGCTTTATTGGCACCGGCGAAGCGGTTCATCTCGTATTCCTCTTTGCTCAGCGCTTTTACGACTCGGATCCCCGTAATGTTCTCGCGCATGATGCGTACCACGGAGTCCAGTTTCTGCTGCACGACGGTGAACATGGGGATGCCCTTGGACGTCACGAACAGGATGATGCCCAGCAGGAACGGGATCATGATGATGAGGATCAAGGACAGCTTAAGGTCCATGGACATCGTCATGATCAGACCGCCGGTCAGCATGATCGGCGCACGAACGCAAAGGCTCTGGATCTGCTGTACAGCCGTCTGCACATTATAACTGTCGCTCGTCATGCGGCTGATCAGGCTGGGCAGGCCGAATGCATCGAACTGGCTGCCGGAAAGGTTCTCCGTTTTGACGAAGAGCGCCTGACGTACATCGTAGCTGACACGATGTGCATTGAACACCGCCTTGCGGTTGGCCATGACGTTGAACTGCCGGCACAGAAGCGCCGCGACGAACATCATAAGGCCCCACAGGATGACCTGTTTCAGGTCGCCCAAAGGCACGATGTCATCGACCATGTGCTCCAGGATATAAGGCAGCGTCAGTTCGGCCATCGTACCCAGGAGTTTCAGGAAGATGGCCAGGGCGATCGCCCACTTGTACTTTTTGATGGATCGGAAGATCAGTTTCATGGTGTACCTCTGCTTATTTCTTGATCAGCCCGTAGGCATTGTTATACAGTTTTTCAGCCAGGATCGAGACCTGCTGCTGCTCCTCTTCCGTAAGTCCTTGCAACAGCGTATCGTAGAAAGTGACATAGGTCTCATGCAGCTGCGGCAGGATGGCCTGGGCCTTTTCCGTGGGATAGACCAGACGGCAGCGTGCATCCTCGGGGGAGACCTTGCGTACGATATAGCCCTTCTCTTCGAGGCGCATCAAGTGATGTGTGACCGTGGTCTTATCGATGCACAGTTCCTCGACCAGATTCTCCTGGATACAGCCCGGATGCCGCCCGATATAACTGACGAACAGCTGCAGCGCGGGATAGATATCCACGTCTTTCATCTGCTGTCTGCGATAGTTTTCGAAACAACGGTTGATCCGCAGCAGATTGCCTAAAACACGATGGTTCATGTGAATCACTTCTCCTGAATGATAAAGTCCTTAACAGTATACCGCATTTAGTTTTATTTTGCAACTAATCAACCAAACAAAAAACCGGGCCATATGACCCGGTTTTATGATCAATCCATATAAAATTCCGCGGACAGCGGCGCTTGTCCTTGCAATGCCTGTGTCCTTGCATCCGGCTGTCCTCCACCGACGTAGACCGTATACCGACCGGGCTCCAGGATACGGCTGCCATCATCCTGCACCGTCCACAGATCCTGCGGTTTCAATACGAAACGGACTTGCTTGGATTCACCCGGAGCCAGGGTTATACGCTTGAAGCCCTTCAGACTCCAGCGCGGTGTCGTGGTATTTGGACTTTCATGCTGCAGATACAATTCCGCCACTTCATCGGATGCGACAGAACCGGTATTGGTAACACACACCTCGACCTCGACCGTATCCTCAGTTTTTTCG
>JAFVHC010000092.1 GCA_017474705.1 Bacillota bacterium | reverse complement strand
GATCTCTGCTGTGGAACCACTGACGGCCGCACCGCCGATGACGCGTCCTGTCCGGTCGGTCAGCGGGACGCCGCCTCCGAAGATCACGACATTACCATCGTTGGTATGCTGCAGACCGTACAGACTGCCGCCCGGCTTGCAAAGCTCCGCGAGTTCTTTCGTCGGCATTTTCAGCGAAACGGCTGTCCAGGCCTTGTTGACCGCGATATCGTAGCTGGCGATGAATGCATCGTCCATGACATGGACCGCGATCGGTCGGCCGGCAGCATCGCAGGCAGCGATCACCAACTTCAGGCCTCGTTCCTCCGCCACCCGCTCTACTGCTTCCAGCAGAAGCTTGGCCAGTTTCAACGGGAACGGACGATCCGGCTGCGGCATCGCTTCCAGGATCCTGTTCTTTTGACGGCTGTCCATGTAGCGTGCGGCCGCATAGAAGTAATCTGAGAGGCGGTTCACGTATTTCTGATGGGCGGAAGCCGGGAGTCCTGCTTTCATAAGAGAACGCTCGACACGTCTGGCCAGGCTGCGGCACAGATCCAGCATTGCAGCGGAGCCGGAAGCTCCCGCGGCTTTTTTCTCCTCTTTGGCGGACGCATACGGCGCCAGCCGATCGATCTGCGCTTCCAGCTGTTCGACCTGTTTCTGGCCGATCTGCCTTGACGCATTCATGGAGGAAAGATCCTCTTTCAGAAGCAGAAGCTCATCCTGCAGTGATTTCAGAGTTCCTATGAGATCGGTCTCTTCCTGCGGCAGGCTGCTGTAGGTGATGGCGATCTGACTGATCAGTTCATCGATATTGCCCAGCACTTCCAGCGTCCCGTTGGTCTTGGGGACTCTGCGGCCGGCACCCAGCGTGGTCTGCCCGGAATCACCGGAACGGGTATAAAGCGCGGTACCTGCCAAAAGAGTCACCTGCCTTTATGCCCGTATGGGGTCTTATTTACCTAATTCCTGGAGGATACGACGGGTCACTTCAGCGACCAGATCATTATCTGTTGCGGGAGCGCCTGTGGAGCAGGAGCCGGAACTGCATCCGCCGTCACAGCTGTGGCAGCCGCAGCCAACGCCATTGATCTTCTGGCACAGATCCGCCGGATGTTTGCCGGTCAGGCCCATCTTGCGGCGCAGCTCATACAGCGCCTTGACCTGCTCGTCGTTCAGTTTCTTAGGACCGCCCAGCTGCGTGGACAGGAACATGAGCTTCGCGTAGAATTCCAGGGATTCCATCTTGTAGTAAGCCGCCATCAGAGAATCGGAATAGCTGAGCGCCCCATGGTTCTCGAGAAGAACGGCGTCATAATGCTGCAGGAACGGCTCGACCGCATCCGGGATCTCCATGGTGGAGGGGGTGCCGTACGGGGCGATCGGAACGCAGCCCAGAGCGATGACAGCTTCCGGCATGATCGGCGCTGTCAGCGGAATGCCGGCGATGGCATAGCTGGTGGCATACATGGGATGTGCATGGACGACGCTCTTGACATCGGGACGCAGTTTGTAGACGCGCATGTGCATCTTGATCTCGGAAGACGGTTTGTAAGGTCCGTTGGCATGGATCACATTGCCATCCGCATCGACCTTGCAGATCATGTCCATGGTCATGAAGCCCTTGGAAACACCGGTCGGCGTGCACAGGAATTCGTTGTCGTTCAGCTTGACGCTGATGTTGCCGTCGTTGGCAGCAACCATGCCGCGGTTATAGATGCGGCGGCCGACGTCGAGGATCTGTTTTTTGATTTCATACTCGCCAGTCATTGATTGTTCCTCCTGAAAGTATATTCATAAGTTGTTAGAAACACAGGATGTTTGTTTTGTTTTTTCTGTGTTTTTGTTCATTTTACAACCGCAATACAGAAAAGTCAATACAAGCTCACGCATAATATAAAGAAATATTTTGTTTTTCCAACATTTCTTCCGTCTCTTCCGGAAGCTTGCGGTCCGTCACCACCGCATTGATGTCCTTGCTCTCGATCGTACGGATGAAGGACTTCTGGTTGAACTTGGTGTAGTCGGCAGCCAGGATCACCATCTGCGCATTGCGGCACATCCGTTTCTTGATCTCCGCCTCCATTTCGTGCGGTTCATAGGTGCCTGCCGACGGGTCGAAGCTCTTGCAGCCGATGATGGCTTTGTCCACAAAATATCCGTCCAGCATATCCGCGGTGCGGCTGCCGATCAGGGACAAGGAATTCGCACGGAAGGTACCCCCTGTCACGATGACTTCAGCATCGGAGACGGAGGCCAGCTCCATCGGGACGCGAAGCGAATTGGTGATCACCGTCACCTGGTGTTTATCCTTCAGATGTCTCGCCACGAACATGGTGGATGTACTCGCATCCAGCATCAATGATTCCCCGTCATGGATCAGCTCGCAGATCTTGCGGGCGATGCGGTTCTTGCCTTCCTGGTTGCTTGCTTCGCGGATGTTGATGGAAAGATCTTCCTTGGTTCCTTTGTTGAGGACCGCGCCGCCGTATGTACGGGTCACGAGCCCTTCGTTCTCCAGCTTTTCCAGATCTCTTCGAATGGTCTCCTCGGTGACGTCATATTTGGCACTCAGATCGATCACGCGTACGGAGCCTTCCTGTCGGATCTGCTCCATGATGTCATTTCTACGGTCTATTGCCAGCATATTTACTTCCTTTACTGCTTATTCGAAGACTTCGATGGGGAAGGAGCGCTTGACGATCTCTCGTCCTTCGGTCAGGGAAGTCAACTGTCCTGTCGCTTTCATCTGCATCAGTACGGAACCCACGACAGCCGCTTCGATGGGACCGGCCAGCACTTTCTTACCGGTGCAGGAGGCTGTCATCTGGCACAGGAACTTGTCCTGCGTACCACCGCCGACCATGTTGATGACGTCGACGGTCTTGCCGGTCATGGTCTCGATGGCTTCTACGTTCTGGCGGTATTTCTCGCCCAGACCATTATAGGCTGCGATCGCGATCTCGCCCATGGTCTCAGGCGTGCCCTGGCCATACTCTTCACAGTAGCTCTGTACGGCCTTGACCATATCCATCGGCGCGGAGAAACGAGGATCGTCCGGATCGATCATGAAATGATCGCGCTTCGCCTCTTTGGCCGCCTGGATGATGTCCGGATAACCGACATCCGGCATGGTCTGATTCCACTTCTTCTTGAGGTTCTGGATGATCCACAGACCGGTGATGTTCTTCAGGAAACGAATGGTGTGCTCCACACCGCCTTCGTTGGTGAAGTTGTATGCAAGAGAAGTCTCGTTGATGATGGGTTCCGGGATCTCCATGCCAATCAAGGACCAGGTGCCGCTGCTCATGAAGACACTGTTCTCGGACTCGATCGGCGCACCGCAGACAGCGGAAGCCGTGTCGTGGCAACCAACGGCGATGACCGGGACAGGACCCATGCCCGTCTCTTCCTGTACTGCAGGGTTCAGCGTACCGATGACCGTGCCGGGCTCGACCAGCTGCGGGAACAGACGCCGGGGGATGCCGACCATATCCATGATCTCGGGAGACCATGCACGCTTCTTCGCATCCAGCAGCTGTGAGGTAGAAGCGATGGTATATTCGCAGACCTTTTCACCTGTCAGCATGTAGGCGAACAGGTCCGGCATGAACAGGAATGTCTCGGCGGCCTCGACCACGTACGGACGATGCTGCACATCGTAGTACAGCTGATAGGCGGTGTTGAAATCCATCTTCTGCAGACCGGCGATCTTGTAGAACTCGGCAAAGTCGTGGACCTCGTCCATCTCACGCATGCCCTGGTCGTTCTTAGGATCACGATAGCAGAACGGGTTGGAAATGAGCTGGCCGGCTGCATCCAGATAACCATAGTCGACGCCCCAGGTATCGATACCGATGCCGTCCACTGTGATGCCCAGCTGCGCGACCTTCTTCAAGCCCTGCTTCATTTCATGGAAGAGGCGCGGGAAATCCCAATAAAAGTGGCCCGCCATCCAGACCGGATCGTTCGGGAATCGGTGGATCTCCTTCATGTCGATGGTCTTCGCGGCCTCGTCATATGTACAGAGCATCAACCGTCCTGACGATGCTCCGTAATCAAATGCCAGATAAGCGCTCATGATGTTTTGTTCCTCCTATATAATTGTTTTTTGTTGTTTCTGGTTGTATTTCTTTGATTTTACCACAAAACCACAGGAGTGTAAACCGTATTTCCAAAAAAAGAAAAGGACCGCACACGACTTTTTGTCGTGCTGCGATCCTTCAAATGATACGATCTTAAGGCTCATAGCATGCCATCCAGGCAGACCGCACCGATGGGGCGGATGCTCATGCGATATACGTTGCCCTTGCCCAGGAGGCCTTCCATATAGGCGGTGTATTCCGCTCCCAATGTTGATGGGATCATCGCCATGATGACGCCTGCAAAGCCACCGCCATGGACGCGGCAGGCGCCTACACCCTTCGCGCGCAGGAACAGCTCCGTATAGGCCAGCGCCACTGTGATGCCCTGCTCTTCTGCTCCGTAGTAGCAGTTCTGCAGCCACTTCCAGGAAGAATTGCCGGAATCGGTGATCAAGGTCAGGAACTTCTGGAAATCATTGTTCTTCAAAGCTTCGACTTCATCCAGAACCCGCTCGTTCTCATAGAAGAAATGCAGCGCGCGCATGACGGCACGGTCACCGGTCTTCGCGCGGACAGCAGCCAGATTGTCTGCCAACTGCTGCGGATCGACCTCGCGCAGGACTTCCTTGCCGAAGAACTGTGCCACAGCCTTCATCTCGGCCGGGACGGAGGAATATTCAGCAGACAGGTCCGCATGGCCCTTGCCTGTATTGACGATCATCAGATCATAATGCTGGCTCGCGAAATCAAAGGCGACAGGTTCTACGACCGGCTGTTTCGGATCTTTGAAGTCGATGGTGATCAGACCGCCCACCGCGCAGGCCATCTGATCCAGCAGACCGGAAGCCTTCAGCCAGTAGTTGTTTTCCGCGTAACGGCCAATGTGCGCATAAGAAGTCACATCCATGGCACCATCGTTATAGAACGCATTGAGCATGGAGCAGATCAGCATTTCGAAGGCCTCGGAAGAGCTGATGCCCGCCGCGCTGATGACGTTGCTGGTGATATAGGCTTTGAAACCGCCGATCTTATGACCCATTTCCAGGAAGCCCTTCAACATGCCCTTGACCAAAGGCAGCGTGCCGGTCTCTCCTTCTTTATAATCGATGTCATTGAGATCGATGCGGATGCGCTGATCATAAGTAACGCTGACAAATTCCAGAACAGGCTCTTCCGTTTTCGCGGCTACACCGACGCAGTCCAGATTGATGCTGGCGGCCAGGACCCGGCCATTGTTATGGTCCGTATGATTGCCGCCGATCTCGGAACGTCCGGGCGAAGTAAACATGGAAACATCCTGGTCCCCGAAATCTGACGCGAACTGATCCAACAGTGTCTCATAGCGCTCCGTCTGAGCTGCCACCGCCTCCGCTCCGTATAAGCGAGTCAGCAATGCAGCGCCTGCTTCGCTTTCCAGACGCTGTTTCCATTGTGTGATGTTCATGGTTTCTTCCTCCGTTTATTTACTGGACAGAACCGCGGTGATGCCTTCGATGGCTTCCGCTTCATCTTCGCCCTCGGCCGCGATGGTGACCATTTCATCCTCGACCATGCTCAGCATCATGACGCCCATGATACTCTTGGCGTTGACGGTCTTCTCATCAGCCAGGATCTGGATGTTGCTCTTGTACTGGCAGGCCGTCTGCACCAGAAGCGCAGCTGCCTCCATACCTTCCTGCAGCTTGACTTTTACATTCTTTTCGATCATGATCGTGCCTCCAAATGATTCTTATGACTTGCTTTGCCGCAGACTGTCCGCGATCTCCAACAGTTTGCGGAACCGGTGATTGACGCCGGATTTTCCAATGCCCAGCTGGATACTGATATCCATCAGGCTGGCGTCCGGAGCGGCAAGCCGCGCTTCGGCGACCTCCCTGAGACCTTTGGGCAGCGTATCCAGCCCGAGGCGTTCCTCGATCAGCCGGATATCTTCCGTTTGACGGACCGCCGCACTGACGATGCGGTCCAGATTTGCCGCCTCACAATTGACCTGGCGGTTGATCTGATTGCGCACGTCCTTGACGACCCGGATATCCTCGAACCGCAGCAGACTCGCATGGCTGCCCATGATGTTGAGTACGTCCGCGATCTGTGAGCCGTCTTTTAAGTATGTAACATAAATATCTTTGGAGAATCGTCTGCGGATGAGGACATGTGCCTCTACCCCGAATTCTCCTAACAATCGTTTGATTGTTTCTGCCTTAGCTTTCTGCTCCAGAACGAATTCCAGATGATAGTTCTTGTTCGGATCGTTGATCGACCCGCTGCCCAGGAACGCGCCGCGGATGTAGGCTCTGCGGCAGCAGGATCGCTCGGTGATGCGCTCTTCCGGCGCGGCTTCCAACAGCCAACCGTCCGCCGTCCGCTGCACCAGGCCGCAGGCGGAAAGTACGGTGTAGATCTCCGGCGTCTGGGTGACGCTCAGGCTCCATCCTCCGCCCTCCGCATGATGCTCTTCGAGCGACTTGAGATTGAACGCTTTCTGCAGTAAAGTAAAGGCTTTTTTATAAGGGACTTCGTTCTCCGTATGGATCTCCAGCATGGGAGGATCCAGCGACACGCGGCCGCAGGCACAGACCAATGCCGACAACTCAGCGATCAGACAATGTCTGGCGGACCCGACGTGTTCCAACAGTTCCCGCTTCACATCTCCGGAAAAAGACATAGGACCAAACCCTCCGAAGGCGCTTGTTTTACAACCGGATCAGACGTTCATTTTTGAGGATCTTCAGCTCTGGTTCCAGACGCACGCCCGAATCATGCTCCACTACATCCTGCGCATGGCGGACCAACGCCACGACGTCGGCCGCCGTCGCTTCTCCCGCGTTGATGATGAAACCCGCATGCTTTTCAGAGATCCTGGCTCCACCGATCTGGAAGCCTTTCAAGCCCGCTTCCTCAATGAGTCCGCCAGCGAAATATCCGGGCGGGCGTTTGAACACGCTGCCCGCGCTGGGGTATTCCAGCGGCTGCTTGGAAGAGCGGCGCTGCATCAGATCTTTCATGTCCGCTTCGATCTTGTCACGATCGCCGGTTCTGAGCTTAAGCGTCGCTTCCAGGATGATCCAGTCCCGATGTTGGAAAACACTCTCCCGGTAGCCCAGTCCCATCTCCTCATTGGAAAGCATAAAGCAGCTGCCTTCCGGATCCATGACGAGGGCGGATACCAGGATATCTTTCATTTCACCGCCATAGGCGCCGGCATTCATATACACCGCTCCGCCCAAAGATCCCGGAATCCCGGCAGCAAAGCTGAAACCGTCCAGGCTGTGTTCCAGCACGATGCGGCCAAGAGCACTCAGGCTGATGCCGCTCTGTGCCGTGACCGTTTCTCCCTCGATGTGCACCTGCTCGAAGCCGCGGCCGATATGCAGGATCAGCCCACGGTAGCCTTCATCCGATACCAGCAGGTTACTGCCGCGGCCAAGGATGAACCATGGGACTTCCAGATCACGGGCCACTCCAATCGCATTCTGCAGTTCCTCAGTGCTTTCGATCGTACAGAAACAGTCGGCAGGCCCTCCAATACGGAATGTGGTATGCGCCGCAAGCGGTTCGTCCACGAGGATGCGCTCCTCCGGGAGGACCGCCTGCAGCCTCTCTGACAGAAGACTCATCATTCGTTGATCTTGCCCAGCATGGCCGCGCCGATGACACCGGCGTCATTGCCCAGGGTCGCTGTTCTGAATTTGATCTTGTAGAACTGGCCGGCGAAGACTTCACGCTCGAGGATCTTGCGCAGCGGGCTCAGCAGTTTCTCGCCCTGTGCACAGACGCCGCCGCCGATCATCATGACTTCCGGCTGGAAGATGTTGATCATATTGGTGAGGCCCAGGCCCAGATACTTGATATAATCGTCCTTGACGCGGATCGCGGAAGCATCTCCCATGTCGGCTGCGTCGAAGACCATCTTGGCATTCAGTTTGCTCAGATCGCCGCCGCACACTTCATGGATCTTGGACTCGGGATCTGCTTCGGCCGCCGTGCGAGCTTCACGAATGATCGCCGTTGCGGAGCTGTAGGCTTCCCAGCATCCCTTACGGCCGCAGGTGCACTGCTCGCCGTCCGCCACGATGACCGTATGTCCCAATTCGGTGCCGCCATGATACGCACCGGAGAAGATCTTGCCATCGATGACTACACCGCCGCCCAGGCCGGTGCCGAGGGTGCAGAGGACGCAGTTCTTCTGACCTTCTCCAGCTCCGAACATACTCTCGCCAAGCGCAGCGACATTCGCGTCATTGTCGACGTAGATCGGTTTATCCAGGATGCCGTACATGATCTCACGCACGGGGACGTTGCGGAAATCGGCGAAATTGTTGGCCTCTACGACGACTCCGTTTTCCGGATCGATCGATCCGGGAGAACCTACGCCGACGGCAGCGACTTCTTCAGGATCGCAGCCATAGGTGCTCATCAGTTCAAGGATCAGATTGGCCATGTCTGTAACGACTTCCACATGCGGACGTTCTCCGCCGGTGGGGATCGCTTTCTGGATCAGGATCTCACCATTCTCGCTAACCAGTGCTCCTTTGATCGTGGTGCCGCCCAGATCGATACCTGCATAGATCATAATATGCCTCCTTAATCACTCATTGTTATCTTTTTCACGCCTGCGGCGTGCGATATTGCCCATGACGCGGTGATTGAGCGCTTCCGCCGCGTTGTATCCCATCTTCTTCTGACGGTGGTTGATGGCCGCCGTCTCCGCGATGACCGCCAGATTGCGGCCCGGCCGGATGGGGATGTTATAGCAGACGACCGGATTGCCAAGGATGCTCATGGTCCGTTCATTCAGGCCCAGACGATCATACTGCTTATCGGGGTTCCACAGTTCCAGATTGATGACCATGTCTATGGTCTGCTCCGTTTTGATGGCTTCAACACCATACAATTGACGCGCGTCCATGATACCGATACCGCGCAGTTCGATGAAATGACGGATCACTTCCGGGCCGTAACCCAAAAGTTCCACGTCGGAGATGCGTTTGATCTCCACCACATCGTCCGCGACCAGGCGGTGTCCGCGGCGGATCAGTTCCAGTGCAGCCTCACTTTTTCCTATGCCGCTCTCTCCCAGGATCAGGACTCCTTCACCATAGATATCGACCAGGACTCCGTGCATGGTGATGCGTGGTGCCAGTTCATAGCTCAAATAACGCATCAGCTCAGCCATGAAATCCGTCGTAGCCGCCTTCGTACGGAAGATCGGGACGCCGCACTCTACAGCAACACTCAAGGTATTTGGCTCCTGGAACGGCGTGAGCCCACGACAGATGATCAGGCACGGCGGCTGGGTCATGAGCAGGCTCTTCCAGACGCGGCGGCGCTTCGCGAGCGTCAAGGACATAAGGTAGGAGTGCTCGACCTGCCCGATCAACTGCACGCGGTCTGAGTCAAAATGCTCGTAATAACCTGCCAGCTGCAATGCCGGACGGTTGATCTCCCGGCTTGCGATCACTTTTCCCGTCAGATCCAGTTCCGGCGTCAGGTTCTCCAGATTGAACCGTTCGCTCAGATCTTTGATGGATATGGAATACAGACCGATCTCCCCCTTTCTTATGCCGATTTACAGGAATGAAAAGTCCCGCGGTCCCCAAAAGAGCCGCGGTACTTTGGCTTTATTTCCGGATCGCTTCCAGACGGACCATCGACCGGCGCAGTGCCAGTTCCGCTCTGCGCATATCGGTATCCGGCGCATGGGAATCCAAACGGCCGCGGGCACGATCTCTTGCGCGCTCCGCACGGTCCGGATCGATCTCCTCAGGCCATTCCGCCGCTTCCGTCAGCAGCGTGACTCTGTCCGGCATGACTTCGACGAATCCCTCATGGACCGCCATTTTCAGATCATGCTCTTTACCACTATCGTCGATGATCAACGCATGGAAAACGCAGGACTCGATGACGGCCGTCAGCGGGATATGCCCTTTCAGGACAGCCATTTCACCTTCCGTCGTCCGGAAGATCACGCGGCTGACCGGATTCGTATACATGATGCGCTCCGGCGTAATGATCTTCAGTTCAAACGTTTCCGCCATGGCACGCTCCTTTTAATTTTCGTCCGTATAACGCTTTACGACTTCATCGATCGTGCCGGCTGTCAGGAAATAGCTCTCCGGGATCTCATCATGTTTGCCATCCAGGATCTCGCGGAAGCCGCGGATCGTCTCGGACAGCGGTACATACACGCCCGGTTTGCCGGTGAAGTTTTCGGCAACATAGAACGGCTGGGACAGGAAACGCTGGACCTTACGAGCGCGGTTGACCGTCAGCTTGTCGTCCTCGGAAAGTTCATCCATACCCAGGATGGCGATGATATCCTGCAGTTCGTTGTAACGCTGCAGCATGGCCTGGACCTCGCGGGCCGTATTGTAGTGCTCCTCGCCGATGATCTTCGGATCCAGAACACGAGAAGTGGAGGCCAACGGATCGACTGCCGGATAGATGCCCAGCTCAACGATGGAACGGGACAGAACGGTGGTCGCGTCCAGATGCGCGAACGTGGTGGCTGGCGCCGGGTCGGTCAGGTCATCCGCCGGTACATAGACCGCCTGGATGGACGTGATGGAACCCTTGTCGGTGGAAGTGATGCGTTCCTGCAGCGCGCCGACTTCGTTCGCCAGCGTCGGCTGATAGCCAACGGCGGACGGCATGCGGCCCAGCAGAGCGGATACTTCAGAACCCGCCTGGATGAAACGGAAGATGTTGTCGATGAACAGAAGGACGTCCTGTCCGCTCTGATCGCGGAAGTATTCCGCCATGGTAAGGCCGGTCAGACCGACGCGCATACGAGCCCCTGGGGGTTCGTTCATCTGACCGAAGACCAGGGTGGTCTTGTCGATGACGCCGGATTCCTTCATTTCGAAATACAGGTCGTTGCCTTCACGGGTACGCTCGCCGACACCGGTAAAGACGGAGAATCCGCCGTGCTCGGTGGCGATGTTGCGGATCAGTTCCATGATGAGAACTGTCTTGCCGACGCCCGCGCCGCCGAACAGACCGATCTTACCACCCTTGGAATAGGGGCACAGCAGGTCGACGACCTTGATGCCGGTCTCAAGGATCTCGGTATCGGTGGACTGTTCTACATACGCCGGGGCGCTGCGGTGGATGGACCAGTGTTCCTCTTCCGCCAGACGGTCGCCGCCGTCGATCGGCTCGCCCAGGACGTTGAACAGGCGTCCCAGCGTCTTCGTGCCGACCGGAACAGCGATGGGGCTGCCGGTATCGAAAGCGTCCATACCGCGGACCAGGCCGTCGGTGGAACCCATGGAGATGCAGCGTACGATATAGTTGCCGGGATGCTGGGCGACCTCAACGGTCAGCTTGCTTCCATCCGGCTTGGGGATCTCAATAGCATTGTACAGGGCCGGCAGATGTCCGGCGCTGAATTGTATATCTAATACGGCTCCGATGATCTGTACGATCTTGCCGCGCATGGCGTTGTCAGGCATGCGTCTTTCCCTCCTTCATATACTGATCACGGCTATTGCTCAAGAGCGGCAGCGCCGTTGACGATCTCGGTCAGTTCCTGCGTGATGTGGCCTTGTCTGGCCCGGTTGTACTGGAGCGTCAGATGCTGCACGATCTCCTCCGCATTATCTGTCGCGGAATCCATCGCCGTCATACGGGCGCCTTCCTCACTGGCGAAAGATTCCGCCAGCGAACCGAATACGACGCCGCTGATGTACTTCGGTACGATGTATTTCAATACTTCGTCCTCGTCCGGCTCGTAATTCATCATGCTCATCTTCGACTTATCCTCCGGCTCCGGGATCTCCTCGGTGGAGATGGGCAGGAGCTTGAGGATCGTCGGCTTCTGACTGATCGTGTTGATAAATGCCGTATATACTACGTACAGCGTATCGACCGTACCTTCGGTCTTCAGCGCTGTAAAACTGTCTACGATCCGGCTGACCTCGTTGTAGTTCGGCAGACTGCTCCTGATCTCGAAGTGTTCGCCCATCTGGTAGCCGCGGCGGGTGAAATACTCGCGGCCGCGCTTGCCGACGGTGACGATCAAAGCTTTTTCCTTGTCTTCGATGCTTCTTTCGAGCAGGCGGCAGATGTTGGCATTGTAGCCGCCGGCCAGTCCACGGTCGCCGGTGATCAGAAGATACGCCGCTTTCCCATCGGCCTTGATATCGTCATTGAGCAAGGCCGAGTTGCGCACGCAGTCTTCCGACGCGGCTATGATGGAACACATGGTTTCGTACACAGACTTAAAGTAGGGTTTGTTCGCTTCCTGCACGCCGCGGATCTTTTGCAGCTTAGCGGTCGACACCAGCTTCATCGCTTTCGTGATCTGCTGGGTCCCGGTGACGGATTTGATCCTAAGCTGGATTTCCCGGGTCGTTGCCATCAGGCGTTACCTCCCATGAAGATCTCCTTAAACTGCGACAGAGCCAGCTCCAGTTCCGTAGCTGTTTCGTCGCTCAGTTTTTTCTCATTCGCGATGTTCAGGGCGATCTTCGGATGCTGCTCCGCCGCGAACGGAATGAACTGTCTCTCGAACTCCAGCAGACGATCCACCGGCACGTCCTCGAGGAAACGATGCGTGGTCGCGTACAGGATCATGACCTGGTCCTGCATGGACATGGGCTGATACTGCGGCTGCTTGAGGATCTCGACGATGCGCTTGCCGTGCTCCAGACGGGTCAGCGTATCCTTATCCAGTTCGGAACCGAACTGTGCGAAGGATTCCAGTTCACGGTACTGCGCCAGTTCTACACGCAGGGAAGCCGAAGTGCTCTTCATGGCCTTGGTCTGTGCGGAGCCACCGACACGCGATACGCTAAGACCAGCGTTGATAGCAGGACGCACGCCCTGGTTGAAGAGGTTGGTTTCCAGATAGATCTGGCCGTCCGTGATGGAAATGACGTTGGTCGGAATATAAGCGGAAACGTCACCGGCCTGTGTCTCGATGATCGGCAGCGCGGTAAGGGAACCGCCGCCCAGATCCTCGGACAGACGGGATGCACGTTCCAGAAGACGGGAATGCAGATAGAAGACGTCGCCCGGATATGCTTCACGTCCCGGCGGGCGCTTCAGCAGCAGGGACATGGCGCGATACGCCACCGCGTGCTTGGACAGATCATCGTAGATGATCAGGACATCCTTGCCCTCTTCCATCCATTCTTCACCAATGGCGCAGCCGGCATACGGAGCGATGTACTGCAGCGGTGCCAACTCACTGGCGGTCGCCGCGACGACGGTCGTATAATCCATGGCGCCATGCTCTTCCAGCGTACGGACCAGCTGCGCTACGGTCGAGGCCTTCTGGCCGATCGCCACGTAGATGCACAGCACGTTCTGACCGCGCTGGTTGATGATGGTGTCGACCGCGATGGCGGTCTTGCCGGTCTGACGGTCACCGATGATCAATTCACGCTGGCCGCGGCCGATCGGGATCATGGAATCGATCGCCTTGATGCCGGTCTGCAGCGGCGTATCGACGGATTTACGCTCCAGGACGCCATGCGCGATACGTTCGACGGGACGGCTTTTATCCGTAACGATGGGGCCTTTTCCATCGATCGGCTGGCCCAGAGCATTGACGACGCGGCCGATCATGGCGTCGCCGACGGGGACCTGCGCCACGCGGCCCGTCCGCTTGACCAGATCACCTTCTTTGATCTCGTCATCGGGGCCGAGCAGCACCGCGCCTATATTGTTTTCTTCCAGGTTCAGGACCATGCCCGTGACCTCGCCCGGGAACTCCAAGAGTTCGCCGGCCATGGCCCGTTCCAGTCCATAGATGCGGGCGATGCCATCGCCCACTTCCAGTATCGTACCGACTTCGTCCAGGGAAGCCGGGCTCTTATACTGCTCGATCTCCTGTTTGATTATGGAACTGATTTCCTCAGGTCTTAAACTCAACTGTTCTCACACCACCTTTTCTGATCTCACGCTCAGCTGATCCGGACATCCCGCAGATGGCGGGTCAGACGGGAAAGCTGAGACTTGATGGAATTATCGTAGATCATGTCGTCGAGCCGCACCACGACGCCTCCGATCAAAGAAGGGTCGACCTGACTCTCCAGCAGGATCTCCTTGCCGGAGGCCTTGCTGAGGGTCACGCGGATCTTGTCCAGTTCTTCTGCTGACAGTTCTTTGGCCGAGGTCACGACCGCAACGGCCTGCCGGTTATGGACTCTGTACATATCTTCGAAAGCGTCAAACACCTGCAGCAGGTGCGCGGTACGATCCGCACGGATAAGAACGTGCAGGAAACCCATGAGGGGTTCACCGATCGACTGACGGAAGATGCGCGCTGCCGCGTCCAGTTTCTGCTCCACTCCGACGTTCGGCATGGAAAGAAACCGTACCAGGTCCGGATTCTCATCCAACACGCGGCGTACGGTTCGGCTGTCGTTCAGCGTTTCGTCCAGACGTTTCTGGTCCAGCGCCGCATCGAACAGGGCTTTAGCGTATCTTTCGGCAACTATTTCGACCACTCTGCTTCCTCCAATCCATGGATCGCATCCTCCACAAGGCGGTCCGCTACATCCTGATCGACGTAACTGTGCAGCAGTTTCTCAGTCATGGCCGCGGCCAGACTGATGGACTCCTGCTGGATCTCGTCTTTCGCTTTTTCACGCTCCTGATCGATGTCACGGCGCGCGCGGTCACGGATCCGGTCCGCTTCCTCACGGGCGTCCTTGATGATCTGGTTTTCCTTCTCCTTGGCGGATGCATAAGCAAATTCCAGGATGGCTTCCTTCTCTTTGGACGCGTTCGCAAGCTTTTCTTCATAGTCCAGACGCAGGGCTTCTGCCTGCTTTGCCTGGTCTGCCGCGTTATCCAGCGACTGCTGGATGGCATCCTGGCGTTTCTGGAGCATGTTCTGCACAGGTTTGATCAGAAGTTTGGCGATGGCAAAGATCAGAACCAGTACCATGATCGCATGGAACAGGATCTGCATCGGAGCTACGCCAAAATCGATGATGTAGGATTCTTCAGACAGGAGGATCGATCGCAGCAACAAGGCTGTACCCATAGTGGATCCTCCTTACTTATTTCCCGAAAATGCTTAAATATCTCGAGACCAGCGGATTCGCGAAGACCAGCATGATCGCGATGAACAGAGAGTAGATACCGGTCGTCTCTGCAACGGCGGCACCCAGAAGCATGGTACGCATGATGTCACCGGACGCTGCGGGCTGACGGCTGACGCCTTCCGCACCTTTACCAGCGGCGAAACCCTGACCAATACCAGGACCCATACCGGCGATCATAGCGATACCTGCACCGATCGCGGAACAACCAAGGATCAACGCGCTTCCCTGTTCCAGACTATACTCTGCCATAATAAAATCCTCCTTAAATGAATTTCAAAAGATGATAATGATAATTGATAATTCCATGATACAACGACAGCCTGCGCACTACGTGCTTTCGGCTGTCTACAACTCCTCGAACTTTCACAGCTGCCGCTGCTTCGTTCTCGGGTTGTTCTCATATCATTTTCGAATGATACCTCGCTTCCTTCGTGCTTCTCACTTCCGGCCGCTCGCAACTCCTCGAACTTTCGCAGCTGCCGCTGCTTCGTTCTCGGGTTGTTCTCATATCATTTTCGAATGATACCTCGCGTCCTTCGTGCTTCGCACTTCCGACCGCTCGCAACTCCTCGAACTTTCGCAGCTGCCGCTGCTTCGTTCTCGGGTTGTTGCGGCTCACAAGGTCTCGCTTCGCCGCCCTTATGCAAGCATAAGCGGCTCATCTCGACTTTGTTCGCCTTGTATCATTCCATTCCCCCACTTACATAGATCATACTCAGCATCATGAATATGTAACTCTGCAGGACGCCGGCAAAGACGTCAAAGTAGAAGTGGAGTGCGGGTGAGATGATGTAGGCGAAGTACGGGAGGAGCATGTAGTAGATGCCCATGATGACCGTACCTGCCAGGATGTTGCCCATGAGACGGAAGCTGAGTGAGATCGGGTTCGCGACTTCGCCGATGATGTTGATCGGTGTCAGGAACGGGACCGGTTCGGTCAGCGCTTTGAGCCACTTGCCTACGCCTTTCTCCTTGATGGCAAATCCTTGTGTCATAAAGAAAGTGATAAGCGCCATGCTCAGGGTGACCGCGATATCCGCTGTGGGCGGACGGATGAAGTCGATCGTGACGCGATCCGCATAGGGTACGAACCAGACCAGCAGACCGGACAGGTTACATACCATGATGTAGATGATCAGACCTCCGTAGAAGGCCGCGAAATTGTACTTCTGCGGACCCATGGTATCGCGTGTGGTCTTGTTCAGGAACTCGACCGCCACCTCCATCAGGCCGACGATGCCTTTTTGCGGCTTCAGGGGATCTGCCTTGCGGACTTTATGCCCCACAATAGCACAGAAGATCGTGATCGCGACCGCAATGCATAACGCATTCCACAAGGAACTCGT
Source organism: Bacillota bacterium (assembly GCA_017474705.1). Lineage (GTDB taxonomy): Bacteria > Bacillota > Clostridia > Lachnospirales > Bianqueaceae > RUG159. The sequence goes on along the minus strand of JAFVHC010000092.1, from coordinate 2,210 downwards.
GAACACGAACTTCACACCGAAGATCTTGAAGACTTTGATCACATGTATGTTAAAGTCCATCTCCTCGGCATTGAGCAGCAATACAGACAAGAAATCACCTCCTGCTTATTGATCATCGAACAGCGAGATCTGGTCTTCCATGACCTCGCCTGACGCTTTTTGTTCTTGTACAAAGGCTTCGTTCTCCGCCGCCTGCTCCACGGTCTGCTGTGAGACCTTCTCCAGACGGCCGCCTTTCTTTTCCAGTCTTTTCCTGGCTTTCAGATTGTATGTCTGCCAGCGGTCCCAGTCCTGCTCTTTTTCCTCTTCCTCTTCATCGACCCAGGTCTCGAACTGGACGCTGCCGTCATGCGGCGTCTTCTTTTCGAAAAAGCCCTGGATAAAGGTGGCGATCTTCAGTGTGAACATGGCGATCATCGCACTGTACACCGAGATCTGCGGGATGAGCGCGGCGCCGGCCAGTACGGCGAAACTCACGATATACCGGAGCACGTACTGCCAGCGGGCGTACCGGGATGCACTTTTTTCGTCCTTTGTGACGGCATTGCGCACCGTCCTGTCCAGCCAGAGGAGCCGCACCACCGTAAACGTGAAGCCGACCAGGACGCCCAGCCCCCAGGACAATGGATCGGTAAAAAAGCAACCGATCACAAAGGTGATCAGACATAGGGCCGCGACCTTCCATGACAGCTGAAAGACCAGGGATTCTTTATGGATCATCTTTTTCCTCTTCTTCAAAGACCCGGTATCCGCTTTCGGCCTTGGCCTGTTTGACCCGATCGCTCTGCTCGATGCGGCGGCTTTCGCGCACAGCCAGCATGTACAGATTGCGGAATGCTGCGGCGACACCCAGGACCGCTCCGACCACCGTGATCCACGGCGAGGTGTGCAGGGTCTTATCTAATCCGATCCCGCCGAAGACCCCGATCAGGATGGGGATGAGCAGCTGCAGGCTGACCTGCGTCAGCATGGACAGACTGCGAAACACTTCTTTTGAATCACGCAAAACGATTGCTCCTTACAGGCAGATCCAAATCTGCATAATAAGTCATCTTTTATTAAACCATAAACGGCTTATCTTTTCAAGCGTTTTTGGTAAATCTGCTTTTATTCTTCCGTTTCGCCGGCCTCTGCCTTGAGCAAAGCATCCATTGCCATGATCGCGGCATTCAGCTGGACCTCTTCCGGTTCAGCCGTGGTCAGATACTGCTGCGACAGCGACCCCAGCTTGTAGAATGGACCGACATATTTCTTATACTTCTCCCGATCCAGGCGGAACCCCTCGTATGCCAGCGCCATGGCCAGTACGGACTTGATCATAGTGCTTTTTCCGGGCAGTATTGCCGTGACCAACGGTGCCGGCAGATAGAATCTCACGCAGTTCGTCCCGCACCGCGGAGACACCCGGGATACGGTCTTGACATGTTCCGCATCGTTCGGGAGACCCTGCTCGTGCGCGCCGATGACCATGTGCTCTGCTCCATGGAATTTGCGCAGATCTCCCACATTGCCGGCGATCTTGTAGAATAAATACCCGGTCAGACCGAAACTGATCAGATCGACGGCCGCTCGGCTCTTGCCCTTGGCTTCCCGCAGTTCTCCGACCGCTTCCAGTCCGAGGACACCGAGCATCGGCCCATTGTTGCCCAACAGACTCACCAGCCCGCGGACCAAGGGGATCTCTTTTGTTTTCCCTGCGATATCTTGGTGGCGCGTTTGGTCACCTTGACTTCAGGTGTTCCGTCTTTGACTGTGACCTCCGCTTTATAATGCGGCCCGTACAAGGTCATGCCATCTTTTCTCGAACTTCCCGCGATCTTCATATCTTCCTCCATTGTTGACTTGATCTTTTGGAAAACCATTTTGTATGCATGGTATAACGCAAATGAACGTACCCCATGTAATGTCTATGATCACTGCATGGCAGCTCGTAGATCTCCTCATACGCCATGAAATGATCCTGGATTTCAGAAATCCGAAAGGCTTCATGCATGTTTTTAAAGTCCAATTCCGATATCAATATTGTACCATATCCCAGGCATAGTTGGAATGCAAAAATATTTAGACAAAGCCTTGACAGCCCCTCCGGCCTTATGGTATACTAATCTTCGCCTCATGAAACATGAAGGTATACATGGCCCGTTGGTCAAGCGGTTAAGACATCGCCCTTTCACGGCGGTAACGGGAGTTCGATTCTCCCACGGGTCACT
>JAFVHC010000091.1 GCA_017474705.1 Bacillota bacterium | reverse complement strand
GGGTCGGTTCCATCCAGGTCGTCTTTTACAGTATCGTCCATGTTTCGACAGGTATCCTGCAGGGACTGAACCGGGTCAGGATCCCCATCATCAATGCGATCATCGCCGCTGTCATTGCTTTGATCATCTGCATTTTCTGCATCCTGCTGTTCAATCTGAACATTTATTCTCTGGTCATCAGTGATATCATTTTCACTGCCGTGCTTGCGTATCTGGATTCAGATTCCGTACGCAGATTCACGCGTTTTACGGTGGACTGGGTCGATATTTTCAAGAAACCCTTGATCGCGACGGCTGTCATGAGTCTTTGCTGTCTGCTGACGTATCTGCTGGTCAATCGTGTAGAAGGATCGAACTTCATGGCACTGCTGCTTTCTGTGATCGTTGCGGTCGCCGTATATTTCGTGGTCCTTGTCAATATCGGAGGTGTATCCGAAGAAGATATGGACAACCTGCCCATGGGTCATAAGCTGGAACTGCTGCGGATCCCGGGCATGCCATCTTTCAACAAGAAAAAAAGAAGACCGGTGCCGACGCATGTGCATCGCCGTCCGGTCCATACCGACAGTAACAGAAGACCCCGCACGAGACGCTGATCATCAGCGCCCCTGCGGGGCTTTTTTAATCTTCATCCAATGCATCGGACAGTTCAGCCCATTCTTCCATCAGGGCTTCTAACTGGCCGTCCAGTGTTTCTTTGTTCTGCTCCAGACGAGCGAATTCGGAAGCGGAATTGTAGAATTCCGGATCGAGCATTTTTTCTTCGATATCATGCAGTTTCCACTCGATCTCTTCGATCTCTTTTTCCACACGGTTGAAACGGGTCTTTCTGCGCGTGCGTTCCCGCTGCAGTTTTTTCTGCTGATAGAAATCCAGTTCAGCCGAGGTGGAAGATGCGCGGGTCCGGGTCTCAGGATCATCCGACGAGACGTGCTCCAGATAGTAATCATACCCGCCGGGATAGATGCGAATGCCATCCTGTGTCAATTCGAAGATCTTGTCTGCGACACGGTTGATGAAATATCGGTCATGGGAGATGAAAAGGATCGTTCCCTGATAGCCGATGAGGTTGTCCTCCAGTACTTCGCGGGAAGGGATATCCAGGTGGTTCGTTGGCTCATCGAGCAGCAGGAAGTTGTTGTCGGCCAGCATGATCTTACATAGAGAGACACGGGCTTTTTCTCCGCCGCTCAGGGCTTCGATGGGCTTGAAGACATCATCGCCGCGGAAGAGAAACGCGCCTAATACATTGCGTACCTGGCCCAGTGTCATCTGCGGGAAAGAGTCATAGATCTCTACCAGGACCGTATTGCCCGGGGTCAGGTTCTCCTGTTGCTGATCATAATAGCCCGGATAGACTTTGACGCCGGTATGCAGATAGCCGGAGGTGGGCGGCACCAGCCCCATGATCATTTTGAAGAGTGTGGTCTTGCCGGTCCCGTTCGAACCGAGCAGAGCGATCTTCTCCCCACGGCGGATCTGGAAGTTGACGTGTTCGAACAGCAGATTGCCGTCGAATTGCTTGGAAAGTTCTTCGGCGCTCAGCACATCTTCGCCGCTCAGCGTGGAGGGGACGAGTTTCAGCTTCATGTTGGCGTTCAGTTCTGTCGGCCTGTCCAGAACTTCCATCTTATCAAGGATC
>JAFVHC010000012.1 GCA_017474705.1 Bacillota bacterium | reverse complement strand
CCGATCTCTTTGATGGGCACCTGCACATGTTTGAACATGTACCGCATCACCAGCAGGTCATCCTCGATATAAGCCTGATCCGTGACGATCGCCAGGAGGACGGCACCGGAAGCTGCCGCAACGATGAACAGCAGGATGGCCGCGAAGATGGCCAGGCCGTCGCCCCAGGCAAAGACCAAGAGCAGGATCATAGCGATGAGACTGCCCGAAAAGGCGATCAATGTGAATACGAAGGGTCTTTGATCCACCTCGGTACTGATCTCTCCATGCCTGAACATCTCAACCGACCTTTCTCAGTACGACCGATTCGTTGGTCTGCAGGCTGAACGTTCCGGAGACCGTTTCCCCCGCGGGACGCAGGTTGGAGAACAGGATCTCATACGTGCCGTCCAGTCCTACACCGGCGCCAGTCGCCGTATGGAAGATCTTCATATCGTCGACCTGGTAGGAGATCACACCATTGTCAGACGTGACTTCGCTCACCCGCGCATCGATCGCGGCGCGGCTGTTCAGGCGGAAAGCCTCGTGCTCCGCCCGGAACCGGATGAGCTCGCGGATCTTCTCATACAGGTCCCTATGGTCGATCTTCAGACCATAATCCATGACGTTCACAAAGTCGCCCGACTTGTAGGAGTTCCCGTCATACTTGCCGGTCTCGGCATCATATTTGCTGCGCATGAACTCTTCGCCTTCCTGGATGAAGGGAACGCCCTCCGCCAGGAAGATGATCGCATCGGCCTGCGTATACGCAGACGGCAGACGCTCTTCGTTCATGGTCTGTACCAGTTGGTCATACAAGGTATAGTTATCATGACAGGACACATAGTTGAGCACCTGGTTCGGATCGATCGCCTGGGTCTTGACCGTTCCCTTAGAGAACCGGCCCATGACCGTCATCTCTATGGTGGAAGCATCGGCCGAACTGCCCTGCACATATCCTTTGCCCGGATCGTTCTCACCTCGCACGGCGTTGCGGATCACGTCGTTGAACGCACCGACCAGCACGCCGCTGCCGCAGAAGTAATCCTGTGCGAGAGACTCCTGCACTGTGGTCTGCTGAGAAAGCTCGTTCTCGCTGGTGCCCGCCTGCAGCTTGGACGCCCCGCCGGTCCACGGTTCACCGTAGATCATGATCTGAGGATACAGCGCGCTGCAGTCCTTGTAGATGTCGATCATGGTCTGGTTGTCGATCAGACCCATCAGGTCGAACCGGAAGCCGGACAGATGATATTCATCGATCCAGAAGCGGCAGGAATCCCGCATCATCTTGCGGACCATGTACCGCTCCGAGGCCAGTTCGTTGCCGCAGCCGGAGCCGTTGTAGAACGCCCCGTTCGCCTTGGTCCGGTAGTAATAATAGGGTACCAGCAGATTGAGATCAGAATCCTCTGAATGGCTGGTATGGTTGTAGACCACATCCATGTTGATGGACAGCCCCTGCTCATGCATGGCCATGACCATCTGCTTGAACTCTTTGATCCTGGTATAACCATCGTACGGATCGGTCGAATAGCTGCCTTCCAGCACGTTGTAGTTTTGCGGATCATAGCCCCAGTTATAATTCTCTGCGGACATGTTGGTGCCGGACGTCGTCTCGTCCACGGAAGTAAAGTCGTAGATCGGCTGGAGCTGCACATGGGTGATGCCCAACTCTTTCAAATGATCCAGACCCGTGGTCACCGTGACACCGTCCCGTGTATACGTAGTACCGGTCTCTGCCAGGCCAAGGAACCGTCCACGATGGTCTTCGGAAACACCGCTGGTCTCGCTGATCGTCATATCGCGCACATGTGCTTCATAGATGACCGCATCGACCGGGCTGCCATCAAACGGCCGCTGATCCTGTGCCCAGCCGTCCAGCGAGGCATCCAGTTTCTTGAAATCGACCACCATGCCCCGGCGGCCGTTCACGCCTGCGCTCTTTGCATAGGGGTCGACCACTTCGTGGGTACCTTTGGCGTTGGTCACGGTGTAGGTATAGTAGGTACCGTCCAGATCCTCCGGAACAGTGCAGCTGAAGACGCCCTTCTCCCCTTTTTCCATCGGATATGTGGCAAAAGGATCTGTATCGGTCCTGTAGTCGCCGGACTTGTACAGGTTCAGTATCAGTTCAGTGCTGGTCGGTGCCCAGACCTTGAACGTCGTGGCCTTGGGCTGATCCTCATCATCGAAGGTCACGCCCAGGTCATCACCGTCATAGGCATATTTTTCGTTGAATTCTTCTGTATCGTAGTAATTGGTCATCATCAGGCCGGTTTCCTGGATCCAGGACTTGTCGAATCGATAGCGGACCGTGACGACGTCGCACAGGTCGATCTCATCTTGCAAGGTCAGATCGGTACGCATCAGCGTGGGATCATAGTCTCCCATGGTAAAGGAAGTATACTCCTCGCCATTGATCGTCATGGAAAAGCGCGGCGCGTAGGCCTTGAAGTCCCCCGACAGGGGTTTGAAATACACGCTGATGGTCCTGCCATCGCGCAGCATGGCATAACTGATGATGGATTTCAAAGCATTCTCCTGGGTATCGAATACGGTCGATTCCGTCGTACGCACGTACACTTCCTGGATCCCGCCCGGTGTCTGCGGTTCGATCTCAATGGATCGGTCGCCGTCCGGGTCCTTGGACCAATTGTCCGTCCGAATGATGAACCCGATGCAATCCGTGCCATTGCCACCGGAAAGGACATTCAGGTCCAGATCCACAAAGACACCGTAATCGTCGTAGCCGGTGAATTCATAAGCCGCACCGCCATCGCCTCCGCCGTTCATATCCCAAGCCCACACGTTCCAGGGCTCGTAGCAGCTCCTGTCGTTGGTGGAATCATCATTGCGGCGGTAATGCAGACGGACGATCTTCGTAGCCTCTGCCGGCTCTTTGGAGTGGTCCGTTTCGTCCTTCGCGTATTTGCTGATGGCGGTTCCGGCCGGCTCCAGTTTGACAGGTTTTTCATCCGGGCCCTCTTTGCTGGTCCGGCACCCAATGAGTGATAGTATCAGAAGGAAGACCAGCAGCAATGCTGAAAGTTTTCTGATTTTCATCGCATCCTCCCGGCTTTAGAAGCCTGACATATCCACATAGCCCTGCTGCAGCGCATCTCCCTTGATGTCGATGCTCTGCCGGAGGACGTTATTGTCCCACTCATTGACGTTCGTCACCTGATACCCTTTTTCCAAGACGGCCAGCAGAAATCCTTCCATGCCGGTGGTATCCACCAGCATGACCCCGTCCTTGATCTCGAAGTCCTGGCTCCACTTACCCGGCTGCCAGTACCAGATGTACAGTTCGTAGCTGCCGTCCAGATACTCATCCGCCAGGCCGCGGACCTCAAAACGGCCGTCCGCAGAAGCCGCAGGCTGCGCTTCAGACTCCTTTGACTCAGGCTTGGACTTCTCTTCTGAACTCTCAGGCTTTTCTGTTTTTTTGGAACGTGTGACCACGGCCATGCCGTTTTCCTCAAAGTTTACGTATGCCGTGTGCTTGCTGACGACCACCCGACTGCCGGTCAGCTGATCATAATAATTCCCATCTTCCAGATGCGGTACCGGCACGGACACGGTCTTCTTCGTATCGACGTCGCCCACGTTCAGGATCAGCACACCTTGGTCATCGGCAGCGACCTTCTCCACGATATAATATGTATCAGAGGCGGATTCGTAGGAATCTGCCGCGTAAAAGCGGTTGTGGAAATGATTGACAGCCGCTGTATATTCACTTTCAAACGCACGGGAACCGATCTGTCCGACGGTCAGATCGTCCGTGGGGCGGGCCAGATACAGGCCGCCCAGTCCCTTCTTTGCGGCGATCACCGACCAGTACTTGGCGATGCGCACGTCGGAATAATGGGTGCTGTCCGTCACGTATTCATCGTGGCTCTCCACCCAGGCGATCAATTGTGTCGCATCCGAAGTCTTCAGGATCGCGTTCAGGATCTTCGTCGGATCTTTTGTTGCAAACACATTTTTGAACTGCGCAGTGAACCCGTCGTCCGTGATGCGCATATACTTGGTGTAATTCTCCAACCCTCTGGCCATAGGAGAATTCAGGATCTCACCATAGGCATACAGATTCTTGCCCGTCTTCTGGTGATAATATTCTTTGGCCGGCTCCAGCGTCTGCTCCCAGAAATCGCTCGGATAGTCCGGGTCAGATGACGTTTCCACGTGCTTGGCCGCGTCAAAGCGGAACCCATCGATACCCACATCGATGCATTCCATTAGCAGCGAGCGGACACGCTCCTGCACATAGGGATTGGATGTATTCAGATCCGGAAGCGCCCCATAGGGATAGTTCTGTGTCTCTGCGCCGGATCCTCGCGCAGATGTGTTGTGATGGAACGTGACGCCGATCCCGTCCACATCCTCATTGCGGTTGCGATAGATCAGCGGTTCATAATCCTCGATCTCTGGTGAAATGACCGGGGTACCGTCCGCTTCCATCGTAACGCCATCCGAATTGGCCATATGGTTGACGACGATATCGGCCAGGATGCAGATCCCATACTGCTCCGCCTCGCTGCACAGGGCGGTCAGCTCCTCTTTCGTGCCCAGATAGGACCTTTCCCCGATCGTGAAGCTCAAGGGCTGATAGAAAGCCCACCAGGCGGAACCGCTGCTTTTCGGCGTCTGCACCGGCATGGTCAAAACGTTTTTAAAACCTGCGTCTCTGATATTCGGAAGATTCTCACGGATCTCATTGTATGTCCAGTTGAAGGCGTGCAGCGTCAGCCCATCTTCCGCATTCTCCGGCAGGCTATCCGTGTAATGATCCTCGAAATCCTCGAATTTCGGCAGCTTTTGGTTCTTGCAGCCGGACAACAGAACAAGGACCAGGATCATGGCCATACCTAAACTAAAGATCGATCTTCTTGTCTTCATCTTCGTCATCCTCCTGCTGCATAAGTCTTTGTACGATGCACAAAGGGGCAAAGGGGCTTTCCTGAGAGAAAGCTCCTCTACCCCCCGTTTTACAAACTTTTATTTTGCAACAGCTTCTACAGTAGCGTCCATACCATTGAAGGTGATGGTGACTACATAGGTGCCGTCAGCTTCGGCTACGAGGTTGTTCTCACCGTCGCCCCAGCTGTACGCCCAGTCGCTGTCCGCACGGACCTTGAATTCGTCGCCGGCCTTCAGTTCGACTTCACCGGACCAGGCATTGTCGCCGGCGGCTGCCATAGCGACGTCTTCGCCTTCACCCCAGTTGGAGCCTTCGAAGCTGCCAACGATACCATAGGTATGATCAGCGGCCACGAAATCCGGAACTTCTTCATAAGCGATGCCGTCTTTTGCTTCTTTCAGGACCAGAGCGATGCCATAGCCCGGAGCATCCGGAGCGGAAGCGTTGTTGTACTGTGCGATGATCAGCGTGTACAGACCAGGGCCGCCGGTAACGACCGGGTTGCTGGCCCAGCTCAGACCATATTCATCGGGCTCTTCCTGCCATACCGGCATGAACAAGGTATCGGGCGTCAGAGACTCTGCGTAAGCGGTCTTCGGATCGCTGATCCACTGGTCTTCCGCATAGATCTTGGTGTCGCCGTCCGCGTCGACCGTGCACTGAGCGATCTTGAATGCGTAAGAGCCATTAGCGCGGAACAGTTTGCCGTCCTTTACGAAATCGGTGGTCCATCCGGCATCGTTCGTACCAAAGATGAAATCAGCCTTGTACAGATACTTGACTTCTTTACCGGACAGAGTCTTGTAGACGTTTTCATCGATAGCCTTGACGTCGCTGACAGCGATCGGGGTCAGAGCGGAAGCCTCGTATACGGCGCCGTCCTTACCATTCCAACCGTTCTCAGTGCCATCCGCCAGCAGATACTGGCCATGTCCGACCCAGGCTGCATGTCCTTTGTCTTCCAGAGGTGCTGCCTTCTTGCTGCAGGCCGCCATGGAAAGTACCATCAGTGCGACGAGCATTGCAACTACTAACTTTTTCATTGTCTTTTCTCCTCTTCTGTTATTTTATTACTACAACGGCTTGGGCCGCTGAAAGCAAACATTTTTAACGATGGATATAGGTGATCTCATATGGCAGAAGGACTTTTTCGCCCTTCTGGCCTTGACGCAGATGCACCGCCGCTTCCACAGCCGCACCGCCGATCTCGTAGAAATCCTGCCGGCACGTGAGCACATCGTCCGCCACATATTCCATCAGGCGGATCCCATCGAAACCCGCTAGTTTTACGCTCGTGTTTTCACCTAGTGCCCGCTTGGCACCGATGGCCATCAGATCATTGGCACACACGATGACGTCATAGACTTCGGTCAGTCCTTTAACGATCTCATACGCTTTCGATTCAGAGAATTCTCCATTGATGACCGTCAGATCCAGCTGCTTGTCCTCCGCGAGCTTCCGCATGCCTTCGAGACGCATGTCCGAGACATAACCATCCTCTTTGCCGCACAGGTACAGGACCTTCTCTTTCGGGCCGCAGATCCGGTCTGCGATCTCATACTGCGCCTTGCGATGATCGATCATGACGGTCGAAACATGATCATCCTTAAGTTCCGCGTCGATGATGACCATTTTCATATGGCCTTCCCGCATCAGATAATGGATCTTCTCATTGTTTTTGTTCATACCGAAGACGATGAGGGTCTCCGCGTGGATCGAACGAAAGTAACGGACCGTATCTTCATTGGACAGGTTTTCAATAGAACCATGGAAGACCGTGACCAGTTCCAGATTCTCTTTTCTTGCCCGGTCAAAAGCGCCCAGGATATACAGCATGTTGATCTCATCGATCTGCTGATACTGGTCATTGATGTAGATATACAATCCGATGCGGTTGTTCTGTTTTGTCGACAACGCACTGGCCACCGTGTTGGGGATATACCCGGTCTCCTCGACCACCGCCAGGACCTTTTGTCTCGTCCGCTCCGATATGCCCGGATAATTCTTCAGAACTTTCGTGACCGTGCCGGCTGATACGCCGGCAAGTCGAGCAACATCTTTGATTCCAACTTTACCTGCCATTTTGACTCCTTATGTTACGGAGGGTCTTTGATGGTGTCAGGCCCGCCAGACCAGAGTTGGAAAACGATTTCCAAGCATATTATATACGAACGATTTGTAAGAATCAATACTTTTTTTGAGAATTTTTTACAAGATTTTTACGTCTTTGTAATGCTACGAAAGCAACAAAAAAGAACCATGGAAACCGTAGTCGTTCTCATGGTTCTATCATTGTTTATTTGACGTGGAAACGCTTTTTGAGCTCCAGCAGGATCTCTCTGTGGAGGGTGATCGACCCGACGATGATCAGTAAAAGCGACAGACCGCCCAAGGCGATCATGGGCCAACTCTTCTCCGGCCATCCCGCCAGGGTCACACTGCTCAAGATCAAGGCCAGCAATACCATCCAGATCATGGGCATCATGTTCTGCTTCTGCGTATGCAGGTCGGACACAAAGATCACGACCGTAACGATCAAGGCACCACAGCCTACGATGGGTACCACGAAGGAAGCCCATCCCGGCGCAAGCAGCTGATCGATCAATACCAACAGTACGCAGACGTAGATGGTGATCTTGGCCGTCTGGCGTATGAGGCTGTATTCAATGACGTCCGGCTTGGCCAGTATGTCCCAAAGCCCCAGGATGACCCAATCAGCCACAAGGCACCATAACTGCCCGCCCACCGCCAGATTGATGATGGGACAGGCAACGGCCGCCACGATCAGGAACCAGCGCAGGACCTTGCGGAAATACGCCATGAACAAGGCCGGTTTCCCGACGCTCGGATAGATGATCTCAATATTCATATAGCGGACTCCCCGTAATGCGGACCGTGAGTTCATCCTGGTCCAGCAGTTTTGAGATCCGCTCCTCGAAGGACGGATCGACGGTCGTCTTGGTGACAGAAAATATCACATGGTCCTCAAACGTGACCATGGCACAGGCAGCACGGTTGATCACGCTCGGACCGAGAATGAAATCGAACTTTTCGATGAACGGTACGTCCTCTTCCGGCATGCGTACAACGCCCATATTGGACAGCGTGTCAGAGATCAGACGGTCGCCCAGGAAGCCGTACAGTTTCTCGGCGACGGGCCGCTTGATGAACCGGGGGATCGGCTTCAGACCGGCGACCATTTTCACTGCGGTGCTGACCATTTTGTCCATGGGTTCTTTGGCGCCTTTCTCCTTGAGCTGCTGCTGGATCTTCGGCATGATCTCCTCCATGGTGGTGATCTCGCCCAGCTCCAGGCTGATCATGGCATACATGGAATCGTTGCGCAGCGTTACGGAGGGATGGAATTTGCGGATGTTGACCGGCACCTGGATGATGACAGGACCATCTGTCGCTTCCGTGGCGAATTTATGTGCCATGAACATGATGCCCAGCATATAGGCAGTGATGCTTGCCTGATACTGATGGGCCTTCTCCTTCAGTTCCGCAGCGGACATTTCAAAATGGAGGATGCGGTAGGGCTTCATCTTGGAAAGCTTGCCGCCGAGTTGTACACCCGGCTTGCCGGTAAACCCGGAACTGCCCTTGAACAGTTCCACATGCAGGAATTCGTTGGCCGTCTCCCTCTCGTCCGGTGCATCCTCCGGATCCCAGACACCGGGATCCGCCGGCATAGGACAGCGGCCGGCTTTGCGTTCCGGTTCGATGCCTTCCGCCAGGCGCAGATATTCCGAAACCAACGTCTTGAGGAACACCATTCCGCCCGTCCCATCTGTGACGACGTGGAAAAATTCCACACTGATCCGATTTTGATGATACTGGATGCGGAAGACCTGCGAACCGCTGGAGGCCACATGGATGGGGCTGCAGGCAATGCCTTTCTCTTCCTCTATGGTGTAATGCTTTTTCGTAGAATCCAGATAATGCCAGAAGATCCCGCTCTTGACCGTAGTCGCGAAGCTGGGGAAGCGTTTGATCATGAAATCCAGGGCCATCTGCAGCAGCTCTGGGATCACTTCCGCGCGCAGATAGACGGACATACGGAACAGTGGCATCTCTCCCTGGCGCATGCCCAACGGATAGAGCTTTTCTGCCGGGTCCAGCGCATACCACCGTACCGGCGCATGGGCGTAGAAACCGCCCAGCCTTTCCGTGGCGAGGCGCTTACAGATCTCCTCATCAGACAGTCCACGATCCTGATACAGGTTGATGGCCCGATCATAATCCGCCAGCAGCTGCCTGGTCTCCCGGGACGGCAGATGGATATGATGTTCAAGGTCCGGAAACAGTTCCTTGCGGACACTGCGGTCCGGTACCTGAGGTTTCTTTTGCTTCTTAACCATGAGATGGCGCCTCCTGCATTTTCCGCATCCAGCGGCCGCGGCCGAGCCGGATCAGGAAGATGATGCCGCGGAAGGTCAGTTCCACGCACATTGCGATCCACACGCCGGTCAGACCCAAGGTCCCTGCCAGAATGGCGGCGATCGTGATACGCACGCCCCACATACTGGCCAGATTCATGATGCTGGGGATCAAAGTGTCCCCGGCACCGACCAAAGCACCGTTCGCCACGATCGATGCCGCGAACATGGGCTCTGCCAGCAGTTCGATGCGCAGCACCTTCGTCCCGAGCTCCTGTACTTCCGGTACCGGCGTGAGAAATCGGAACAGATAGGGACAGACAAAATACATGATGATGCCGGCACCGGTCATGATCGCGATGCCCATGAAAGTAGTGATCCAGCTGAAGCTTTTGGCCAGGTCTTTTCGTTTTGCGCCGATGCTCTGCCCGACCAACGTCGTTGCAGCGGCGCCGAGGCCATATCCGGGCATGTAGCACAGGCTTTCTGCTGTGACCGCGAAGGAATTGGCAGCGATGGCAACGGTGCCCAGCGGCGCGACGATGCGCGTCTGCATGACCTGTGCACCGCAGGTCGCAGCCTGCTCCAAGCCGATCGGCACACCGATCTTCCAGGCACGGCGGAAGTCATGGCGCTGTACACGGAAGCTTCCATGCTTCTCAAAATGAAGTTCATGCTGCCGCATGGATGCTACATAGAATAAAAGCGCAAAGATCACGATATGTGACAATGCCGTGCCCCAAGCGGCACCATACACGCCAAGGCCGGCACCGTGCAGGTAGAACCGCAGCGGCCCAAGCGTGAACATGCCCGTGGGGAAAATCAATACCATATTGAAGATCACATCCAGGACGCACATGCAGGAATTGAGGATGCTCGGCGCCTTCATGTTGCCGGCAGACTGCAGTGAGGATCCAACGAAACGCTGCAGCATGACGACGGGCAAGGTCCACATGTACACGCGGAAATATGCGCTCGCATCACGGCAGACTTCCTCCGCCCCGCCCAGCCAGCGCGGCAAAGACCCACTGATGGCAAGGCCGATCCCACCGATCAGGCAGCCGAACGTGAGCACGACGATAAGGCCCTGCCGGTACAGGCTCCGGGCATGGGCTATGTCTCCGGCACCGACCGCCTGGGCGATCTGCACGGAATACCCATAGGTCGCCGCGGACCCGACACCGTTGCAGAGCCAGAGGCTGGACGACACCAAGCCGATCGAAGCAGATGCCGCCGCTCCCATCTGGCCGACCATCGCCGCATCGATATACTGCATCAGAATGGTCGTGATCTGCGCCAAAATGGCCGGCAGGCTGAGCCGCCAGGCCAGTCCGACCTTCTCACGGGTCGTGATACTGCTCTTCTGTAATGCTGCCGTTACGTTCATGGATGCTCCTGTTTCAAAATGAAAGCCGGATCGTTCATATCCGGCTCAATATTACATGATTATGTCTTCCGGCTCTTCGGGGATGATGATCATCGCGATGATATAGGCAAGCAGGCCGCTGCCTCCGAAGCAGGAAAGCACGACCCACAGCAGACGGACCGCCGTAGGATCGATACCGAAGTAATTGGCGATGCCGCCGCATACACCATCTATTTTCTTGTCTGTTCTGGATTTGTACAGTCTCTTAGGTTCCATGCTCAAAACCTCCTCTTTTTAGTATACATCGATAGCCTTTGATCATGTTCTTTCGATGATTTGAAGGCGCATATATGATACACCGTTTCCCAAGGTGCGTCAATACTTACTGATGGTCGGCCACCCACTGTGTAACGTCCTGTTTGAACGTTTCCCAGGCGTCCTCGTGCTCCACATAATACTTGGGACACTTCTTTCCGCTCACATCATAATGTCGGATGATCTCTGAAGGGTGCACTTCCAGATATTCGCACAGCCAGCCCGTCAGATGCACCAGCGACGCATAGGTAACATCACTGAACCTGCCGTCCTGATCCGGATGGCAGACCTCGATGGCGATGGTATCATGGTTGCGGTCATTGGACGCGTAAGCGACCTCCGCCGTCGGGATGCACTGTACGATCTCCCCCTCCAGCCCCACGATGAAATGGCTGCTGGCATAGGTCTCGTTGGCACCGCTTTTCAGCCCTTCGAAATAGTCCCGGTTTGCCATAGCGGACGAGCCTGGATTGCCCACGTAATGGATCACGATCCCGGTGATCTCGTCGGTCGCAAGCTGCGGTCGGGAATAGGGATTAGGTGTCAGCAGGGCCAGTTCGATCTCCGGCTGGTTTTCTTCCAGCACCTGATCTGAAACTTTCACGTTGACGGTATCGGGCTGCGGCAGACCGCGGGACACTGAAGCTGCATCACGATCCCGACCGATGATGGCTCCGATGGCCGCCGCCGTGAGCACCGCGATGATGGACAGTGCCAGTGCGACCTGCTTGCGCCGCGCTAAAGAGATCCTGCGCTTCTTTCGACGTCCGCCGCCCCGTTTTTTCTGTGTTTTTTGCGCCATGATCAGATGTACTGGTCGTTTCTGGCCGTGCGGCGTGTCTTGATCAAAGCGATGGCAAACAGAAAGATGATGAACGCTCCGAAGATCAGAACACCATAATCGCCCGCCGTGACCGCAATGAAATCGTAGATGCCGTGCAGGATCATGGGTACGATCACAGCCATTTTTCGGCAGACCGCGCTGCGGTTGAACAGGCCGGCATGCTCATACCTCTTCGCCATACCATACCAGATGCCCATGAAAACCCCGAAGCAGGCGTGGCCCGGGATCGCCGTGACCGCACGCAGCAGCGCCGTCCCGAACCCATACATGATCACGTAGCCGACGTTCTCGAACAAGGCAAAGCCCAGCGCAGTAAAGACCGCATATACGATACCGTCGAACTGACAGTTGAATTCCGGGCTGTTCCATGTGGCTTTCTTTGTGAGCAGGTATTTGAAGCCTTCTTCAGAACCCGCAACAACGATGAAGAACATCAGGACGTAATACAAAGTACTTTCTTCCGGCACAAGATAACCCAGGACCGCGTTCCCGACGCTCTCCGTGATCATGGAGAGCACCGCCGCCGCGCAGCCGCACAGGACCAGACGGATCAACAGCTTTTTGGGTTCTCTCTCCAGGCGGTCCATCCTGTAGACCAGATACATAAGGATCAAGGCCGGCACGACCGCTGTCGCGATCAGCCAGAAATTCGACTGGAAAAGGAATGTAAACATGAGTTCGAAACCTCCTGTTTAGAGAGTGTAACCGATGAGGACCTTCAAGGTGCTTTCCACACCGTCCCTGTGACTGCGCTCGTAGCCGTGGGACGCATAAACACCGGAACCGATCAGACCATGCCGCATGTCATAGCCAGCCGACAAGGTCGCCTCCACGTCCGATCCGTAATAGGGATAAACATCTACCGCATAATCCGCGCCGGTCTTCTTGGCCGCTTCGATCAGTTTCTTGACGATGCTGTAGGCATAGGGGCCTCCGCTGTCCTTGGCGCAGATGGAGACCTGACGCTCTGTACAGGTCAGCCCGTCGCCGACGCAGCCCATATCCACCGAGATGGCCTCGGTGATGCCGGCGGGTACGGATGCGCTGCCGCCGTGGCCGACCTCTTCATACACGGTGATGTGCGCCCATGTAGCCCGCTCCGGCTCCTGTCCGCTCTCTTTCAGATACTTCGCGTATCCCAGCAGGATGCCGACGGACAGTTTGTCGTCCAGGAATCGGCTCTTGATATATCCGCTTTTGGTGATACGGGTCTGCGGGTCGAAGCACACGATATCGCCCACACTGATGCCCAGTTTCTCCACAGCTTCTTTGGAATCCGCTTTTTCATCCAACACGACTTCCATGACCTTCCATTCGCGTTTGGTGTCGTTATAGGAACCATTGACGTGGATCGAGGCGTTGGTCAGCTGCAGGGTACCTTCATATGTCCCATTGAATTTGGTAATGATCTTCACGTTTTCCGCTTCGGCATTGTTGGCATTCATGCCGCCCAAGGGCGTGACTTCCAGCCGGCCGCTGCCTTTGATGGTCTTGACCATGCCGCCCAGGGTATCCGTGTGCGCTTCCAGCAGAAGGCCGTCTTCCTCGTTGTGACCGCCCAGGCGCACCAGCACGCCGCCCTTCACCGTCTGCACGGGCTCATACCCCAGTTTCGTGAATTCATCCATGACGAATCGAGCCGCTTCTTCGGTATAACCCGTCGGTGAATCCACCGCCAGCAGCCGAGCCGTCGCGTCCATGATATAGTCTGTATACTTGGTCAGTTCCATAAGTTTATCTCCTTTTTCAGGTTTACGAATGTTCAGGTTCCATGTATAATATAGGTATCATTTTGAGGAGGCAGAAGCATGATCCAGGAAGTGCGCATTACGACCATCGAACAGTTGATGCCCTTGTTTTTTGAGCAGGAATGGCGGGATGACATCCATCGCAACCGCGGCCAATACGTGTATCGTGGTATGCGCAACATCAAATTCGACATGGTCACATCCTTGAGCCGCTGCTGCAAGGAAAAGCAGCAGATGCTGGAACCGGCGATCCTGAACAATTTCGCGAAATACGCTGTGATCGAGGATCCAAGCATCGCCCAATCGGTCTGGCGTCAGATGATCCTGGGCCAGCACTATGGTCTCCCGACCCGTCTTCTGGACTGGTCCCACTCTGCCCTTGTCGGCCTGCACTTTGCCACCGCCGAAGATGACCTGTCAAAGATGGACAAACACGACTGCATGGTCTGGCGCATCGATATGCGTGAACTGCACGAACTTCTGCCGGCACCGTATCGCGAAGTCATGAAAGACCGCACCGTATTTACGGTGGACATGCTGGGTCAGGTCACCAACAGCATCCAACAATACGATAAGGACATGGGCGATCATGCCATGGTCGTGATCGAACCGCCTTCCATCAACGCCCGCATCGTCAACCAGTACTCCTTCTTCTCCGTCATTCCCATCGGCATGACGGACGTGGAACGGTTCCTGGATGAAAACACACAAAATACGGTCAAATACGTGATCGATAAGTCCCTGCGCTGGCGCATCCGCGACATGCTGGATCAGCTCAACATCAGCGAACGCATCGTCTATCCCGGCCTCGAAGGCCTGTCCAAATGGATCGGAAGACACTATTACGTAAAGTAACATGAGGGCACGCAGTGCCCGAATGTGCATGGCAGTCTTGCCTTGCGATAAAATTTTAGCCGCTGCCTGGTTCAAGCAGCGGCTTTTGTTTTACGCCAGATTGTGCCAGACGTTCTGGACGTCGTCGTCCTCATCGAGCGCGTCGAGCATCTTTTCGAACTGCTCGGCAGTGGCATCGTCCACCTCAGCCGTGTTCTGCGGGATCATGGAGATCTCAGCACTCATGATCGGAATGCCTGCTTCTTCCATCTGCTCGCGCACAGCGGAGAAATCCTCGACCGTGGTCAGGATCTCGAAAGCTTCGTCGTCCTCCGGGTTGAAGTCCTCGGCACCGAAATCCAGCACCTGCATCATGAGTTCGTCCTCATCGATGGCATCGGACTTTTCAACAAAGATCTGACCCTTTTTGTCGAACATGTAGGAGACACAGCCCGTGGTACCCATGTTGCCGCCGTTCTTGGAGAAGGCATGGCGCACATTGGCAGCGGTACGATTCTTATTGTCGGTCAGCGCTTCCACGATGACAGCGATGCCGCCGGGGCCGTACCCTTCGTAGGTGATTGCTT
>JAFVHC010000090.1 GCA_017474705.1 Bacillota bacterium | reverse complement strand
GGCGCGGATCTGTGCTGCGATTCCGCACATAAGACATTGCCCGTGTTGACCGGTGGCGCCTATCTGCATGTGCGGCCGGGACTCGCCGATAGCGCGAAACAGGCGCTGGCTCTGTTCGGGTCCACGAGTCCATCATATCTGATCATGCAGTCCCTGGATCTGGCCAATCCGTATCTGGAAACACTGCAGAGTTCGATGCAGGAGTTTCTTCCGCATATCACGCGGATCAAAGAGCAATTGACAGAGCATGGCTATACGCTGTGCGGTGATGAGTCACTAAAGATCACCATCGATGCTTCGGCCTTCGGCTATACGGGTGATCAGCTGGCAGGGATCCTGCTGAAAAAAGGAGTCGTTTCCGAGTTTCACGATCCGGACTACCTGGTGCTCATGTGTACGCCGGAGAATACGGCAGAAGAGATGACGAGGGTCTGTCAGGTGTTATGCAGTGTAGAACGCAGATCTTCGATCGCAGGGCATCATCCTGACTGTAAAAGACCGGAAAAGGTTATGTCCGTTCGGGAAGCGGTCTTCAGCCCAACAGAAACGATCCCGATCAATGCAGCTGAGGGACGTATCCTGGCACAGAGCACAGTCGGCTGCCCGCCGGCGATCCCCATCGTGATGAGCGGTGAGAGGATCGGCGCTGATGCCGTTCGACTGATGCGGTATTATGGAATCGAAACATGTAGTGTGGTAAAGAGATGAAAGCGACTTTTGACAAAGAATTCACCTCCGGCTTGCGCCGGCTTGCGATCCCCATCATCGCGCAAAGCCTGTTGTCCACGGCCATCGGCACGGCGGACACCCTCATGCTGAATGCCATCGGACAGACGGAACTGTCGGCAGTCTCTTTGGCTAACAATCTGAGCCGCATCCTGAGCAATCTTTTCCTGGGACTGATCGTGGGGACCAGTGTGCTGCTGGCCCAGTATCTGAGCAGTGCGCACCGCGAGAAGATCAACAATGTGTTCAGCATTTCCTGCCTGGTGGCGGGCATCGCCTGCAGTACCTTTTTCCTGCTGGCCACCTTGGCACCGGGCTTTATCATGCAGCTTTTCACCAATGATCAAGCGCTGATCCGGATCGGCATGCAGTACCTGCGCATCGTTGGATTTTCATTCTTGTTCATGACCTTTACGCAGCCGTATCTGGTCATGCTGAAGGCCATTCGGAAACCGACCAAGAGCATGATCATCTCTACGACCGCACTGGTCATCAATCTGATCTTCAACGCGGTCTTTATCTTTGGCCTTTTCGGTGCGCCGAAACTGGGCGTGCGCGGCGTTGCCATCGCCACGGTGATCTCGCGTGCTGTGGAGTTCATACTCTGCCTGGTCGACTATGTGCGGTGCAAGTACGTGCACTTTGCCACCCGCGCAGGGAAAAAGATCTGGAACGATTTCTTCCGGATCTCCATCCCACAGACGACGGAAGGACTCATGTGGATCCTGGCTTTTTCGGCTATGGCGTCCATCATGGGACATATCAACGAAGATATCGTAGCTGCCAGCACAGTCTCGCAGTCGATCTATATGATCGCACGCGTGGCCAGCATCGGTCTGGCGGATGCAGGGGCGATCCTTCTGGGCGGGGATCTGGGAAGACAGGATTTTGAAAAAGCCAGAGCCCATGCCAGTCAGCTGACGAAGATCGCCATCATGGCCGGCGCTGCCGGGACCGTACTGATGCTGCTTGCCGCCTGGCCGGTGATCCATATGCTGCGCCTGACGGACAGAGCCCGGCAGTATCTTACCTTCATGTTCATCATGCAGGCCTTCAACGTCATCTTCGCGGCGATCACCTATGAGATGCTCTGCGGCGTGTTCACGGCCGGCGGCGATACCCGCTTCGGCATGATCGCCGACACGATCATCATGTGGGTCATGGTAGGGCTGGGATTCCTGACGCTCAAACTCGGCGCAGCACCGCTCGTCGTCTTCTTCGTGATGAAACTGGACGAGGCGGTCAAGACGCCGGTCGTGCTGTGGCGGTACAAAAAAGAAAAGTGGCTGAGAAACATCACTGAGGAGCAAAAGTCATGATCCTGCTTGCGAACATCATAGCCTTCATCGGCTCACTGGTGATGGTGGGCATCGGCTTTATTAAAGAGAGGAAGCATATCCTGCTGGCGCAGTGTGCCATGTTCCTGATCCTTGGGATCGCCAACCTGCTGCTGGGTGGCGTGACCGGCTTCATCGCCAACACCGTCAGCATCGGACGGAACCTGTACAGCCTTCGATTTGACCTGGGTCTGCCCGCGAAGATCCTTTTCATCGCGGTACAGGTAGCGCTGTCCGCGCCGTTCAATACCCTGGGGTTGATCGGCTGGCTGCCGATCCTCGCTGCCGTGGTCTTCACCTTCTTCCTGAGTTCCAAGGATGAGCGTGTATTGAAAGTGGTGATCATTTTCGGACAGCTTCTGTGGGCGATCTATGATATCTATATCAAGAATTACTCTGCTTTTGCCTTTGACATCCTGACCATGATCACCAATGCGATCGGTATCTGGCAGATCCAGAGGATGAAGAAGCTGAAAGATGTGGAGGATGTTTGATTCTTATAATAAACATGATACAGAAGCATGCTCTTTTTGCTAATACAAATAAAAGGCATGTATTTTCAAACCCGTGTTTTCCTCAGATACATGCATAGTTAGTAAGAAATGATAAAAGGGTGGGTATCTCGAATCTCAAAAGAGACCGAGAATACCCACCCTTTTGTGTTAAATGTGATAAAGGACATGAAATCGGGACAAGGGGTATGGGCTTTCATACATGCCCTTATACTCTAAAAGCAATGAAAGGCATGAATTTAGAAGAAACGCCACGTTGTAAATGCATGCATAAGCGATAATTATTGTTGAAGGGCATGAAAATGCTTAAGAAAGTGAAAAACGATGACGCAGCATTGACTCGAAAGCGGCTGAATGGAAGACATATCGCCCACCCTCAAACGTGCAGAGCAAGGTATCGTCCATGTGATATCCATCCATGCGATAACTATCGATTTTATTCATTGCCTGAAGGTTATAATTTGGATCTTGCATCAACCCAAAATGTTCAAGGTAAACGATGTTGCGTTCTGAAAGATCCAACAGCATGAAATCCGGATGGATCGTGCCAAGGTTTGATAGGTAGAGAGGTGATTCATATTTATACGGGATACCCAGAGCGTAAAGTTTATCCGCAATGATCTTTTCACTCTTGGAACGGACTCTTTCGCCCTGGTCGGTAAGGATCATAGGATCGAGATCAGTAAAAGAAAGACCATCGTAAGGAATGGAAAGCCATTCTTTTATAAATAAATCATCGGGCAAGACATAGGGATGAATCAAGGACTGACGGGATAAGGATTGATCAGTATAGACCTTTGCCAAGGGCTGATACATAAATGAAGCACTTCGAGAACAGTGATTGTTCTGGATCGATTCCAAATCCTTCCTGATTTCAAGAGCAAGTCTTAAAAACATTTTATCATATGTCTTTTGTGCAAGCTTTGCTGCCTGAGCTTTTTCTTTCTTTGGCAGATAAGATCGACAAGAACCTTTTTTCCAATAATATTGACTAGAACCTCCTTTTTGATGGACTAGTAGAGATCCTTCTGGCTTTTTTTCTAAGGAACGGGTTGCCTCGATGATCAAAGCGTTTAGGATCAAAAGCTGTTCTTCAATCGGTACATAGTATTGTGTCATTCTGCGCCTCCCGAATTGTGATTCAAAAATTATAGCGCAAATAAAAGAAAACAGCAAGAATAAATATTGGTATATGTAATAAATGGAAAAAATGTTAATGAAGATTCGAAATATTGACACAAAAAAGAGACGGCCTAAACCGTCTCTTTTACAAACTATACAGCATCCGGGTATAACTCGGCAGCGGCCAGTATTCCTCGCCGATCAGCATTTCCAGGGCATCGGCGGTTTGGCGCAGAGCGGCCATGAGTGGCAGGATCGTGTCGCGGTAGTAGGTCGCGGCTTCCAGCGGATCCTCTTTGGGGCACCGGTTGTGCGCGGTGATCAAGGCTTCGTTCTTCTGGTACAGTGTGCTCATGTGGTTGGAGATCCGGCTGAGCAGGCCTTCTTCCGCGTCGCAGGAGAGGCCAAGGTTCTTTTTCTGCGCCAAAGAGTGGCCGATCAGGTCACTGTACTGGATGCAGGCCGGCAGGATCTTCTTGGAGACCATGTCGATCATGGTCAGCGCTTCGATCTCCACAGTGCGGGTGTAGGTGTCCAGGTAGATCTCGTAACGGGAGTGCAGCTCTTCGGAAGTGTAGATCTTGTGCTTGGTGAAAAGCTGGATGTTTTTCTCGTTGATGAAGTAGGGCAGGGCGTCCACCGTGGTCGGCAGGTTCAGCAGGCCGCGGGCTTTGGCTTCCTCCACCCATTCCGGCGCGTAGCCGTTGCCGTTGAAGATGATGCGTTTATGCGCCTTTACGGTGTCGACGATCAGCTGATGCAGTGCGGTCTGGAAGTCTTCGGCGGCTTCCAGGATATCGGCGAACTGGGACAATTCCTCCGCAACGATGGTGTTCAGGATGACGTTCGGGGCGGAGATGGACTGCGGCGCACCAAGGGAGCGGAACTCGAACTTGTTGCCGGTGAATGCGAAGGGCGAAGTACGGTTGCGGTCCGTCGTGTCACGGATGAAGCGAGGCAGGATATGGACGCCCACCTTCATTTCAGCCTGATCCGCATGCGCAGCTTCGGTCTCGGCCTCGATGGAATGCAGGATCTCGGTCAGATCATCACCCAGGAACATGGAGATGATGGCCGGCGGAGCCTCGTTGCCGCCCAGACGGTTGTCATTGCCGGCGCTGGCAACGGAGATGCGCAGCAGATCCTGATACTCGTCCACGGCCTTGATCACCGCGACCAGGAACAGCAGGAACTGCGCGTTCTCGGCCGGGGACTCACCGGGCTCCAGAAGGTTGACACCGGTATTGGTGGAGATGGACCAGTTGTTATGTTTGCCGGAACCATTGACGCCGGCGAAGGGTTTTTCGTGCAGCAGGAGGGCCAGATCGTGACGCTCCGCGACCTTCTTCATCATCTCCATGGTCAGCTGGTTGTGATCCGTGGCCGTGTTGGAGTTGGTGTAGATGGGGGCCAGCTCATGCTGGGCAGGCGCGGCTTCATTATGCTCGGTCTTGGCCAGAACGCCCAGTTTCCAAAGCTCGTCGTCCAGCTCCTGCATGAAGGCATAGACCCGCGGCTTGATGGCACCGTAGTAATGGTTCTCCATCTCCTGACCCTTGGGCGGTTTCGCACCGAAGAGGGTACGGCCGGTCAGGATCAGGTCCTCGCGCTGACGGTACAGCTCACGATCGATCAGGAAATACTCCTGCTCAGGACCGACGCTGGTGGTCACATGGGTCACGTCCTCGTTGCCGAACAGTTTCAGGATGCGCAGCGTCTGCTTGTTCATGAGTTCCATGGCGCGCAGCAGCGGCGTCTTCTTGTCCAACGCTTCTCCATTGTAGGAATAGAAGACGGTGGGGATACACAGGGTATTATCTTTGATGAAGGCATAGGAAGAGGGATCCCAGGCGGTGTAGCCGCGGGCTTCGAAGGTGGCGCGCAGGCCGCCGTTCGGGAAGCTGGACGCGTCCGGCTCGCCCTTGACCAGTTCCTTGCCGGAGAATTTCATGATGACGGTGCCGTCGTCCATGGGATGGATGAAGCCTTCGTGCTTCTCCGCGGTGATGCCGGTCATGGGCTGGAACCAGTGGGTGAAATGCGTGCACCCTTTCTCGATGGCCCAATCCTTCATGGCGCGGGCGACCACGTCAGCAACGGCCGGGTTCAGCTTCTTCCCGACCTCCATGGTCCGCTTCAGAGCGGCATAGGTATCTTCAGGCAGTCGTTCCTGCATGACCACGTCATTGAAGACCATGCTGCCGAACAACTCTTCGATTCTGCTCATAGATCTAGCTCCTAAAGTAAAAGATATATTTATTATAAAGTCGGCCGCCCCACGGCGCAACAGTTTTCTCGTTCCCCGAATGTAGATATTTAAAAGAAAAACCACCGTGTTTGCGGTGGTTTTTGCCAATGAAAAGTATTTTACAGGCGGATCAGTTCCCCGGTCTCTAAGTCTCTGGCAAACTTTTTCAGGTGCTCCCACAGGAGATCCGCGAAAGGTGCGGTCGCCCAGTGGACCATCTTTTCGACGGAGATGGTGCGCAGCAG
>JAFVHC010000089.1 GCA_017474705.1 Bacillota bacterium | reverse complement strand
GGAAACACCGGACGGCTTTGAATATGTGAGCCTGCGGGAGATCCGCCGCTGGAACCTGCAGCCGCGTGCATATGCTTTCGCGGCCTTTACCGCGCATCAGCTGGCCGAGTGGTATGAAAGCACCATGTTCTGCGGCAGGTGCGGGCATCCTATGAAGAATTCCCCGAAGGAACGAGCCAGAGTCTGCCCGGACTGCGGCGGTACCATCTATCCGCGGATCAACCCGGCGGTCATCGTGGGGGTGACCCATGGCGACCAGCTGCTGATCACCCGCTACAAGGGACCGAACACGATCAACGCTCTTGTGGCCGGTTTCACCGAGATCGGTGAGACACTGGAGGAGACCGTGGCCCGGGAAGTCATGGAAGAGACGGGCCTGCAAGTGAAGAACATCCGTTACTACAAGTCGCAGCCCTGGGGCATCGCCAGCGACATCCTGGCAGGCTTCTACTGTGACGTCGAAGGAGATCCCACCATCCATCGGGACGATCAGGAGCTGAAGTACGCGGAATGGGTGCAGCGAGAGGCAATCGAACTGCAGCCCAGCGACTACAGCCTGACCAACGAGATGATGAAATGCTTCAAAGAGGGCCTTGCCTGAGGGTGTAAAAGGCCGTATAATATGAACAGACATTGAAACACCGGAAAGGAAGATATCATGAAGATCAGAAGCATCATCAATCTGGCCGGACTGGGAGCATTGGCCGGCGGCTATCTTGCGGCGGGCACGAAGGTCTCGGAAGAAGCATACGCCCCGTTCCAGAACCGTTTCATCGCGCATCGCGGCCTGCATTCGGGCGACGGTTCGGTGCCGGAGAACTCTTTGGCTGCTTTTGATGCTGCCGGGGCAAAAGGGTACGGCGTAGAGCTGGACGTCACGCTGTCCAAAGACGGCGCAGTCGTGGTCTTCCACGATGATGATCTCAAGCGCGTCTGTGGCATCGAGGCGTTCATCGGTGACCTGACCTTGGAAGAACTGCAGCAGCAGTCCCTGCTGGGCTCGGAGCAGACCATCCCGTTATTCACTGAAGTGTTGAATGTTTACGCCGGCCGTGGCCCCATGATCGTGGAACTGAAAAAGACCCGCGGCCGCAATGATGAGCTGTGTGAAAAGACCCTGGCCATTCTGAAAGAGTATGAGGGCGATTATTGTGTGGAAAGCTTCGATCCGACCATCGTGGCCTGGTTCCGGGAACATGCGCCGGAGATCGTGCGCGGTCAACTGGCCTGCGCGCCTGATGGATATGGGCATGCGGTACCGCAGTGGAAGGCGCTGGCCTTGAGCCTCTGCCTGTTCAACGTGAAGAGCCGGCCGCATTTCATCGCTTATGATCTGGTCAAGAAACCGCTGACGGTCCGATTCGCGGAACTTTTAGGCGTCAAACGGGTGTGCTGGACCAGCCGTAAGATCGAGGATACCGTCGGTCAGGATACGGTCATATTCGAAGGCTACGAACCGCCTTTGACCTTCGAAGAAAAGGAGGAGTGAAACCATGCCTAAAGTCATCACTTTTGGAGAATCCATGGTCGTCTTTACGCCGGATAATTATGGTGCGCTGCGTTATGAAAACCAGTTCCGCGCCCGTCTTGCCGGTGCGGAGTCCAACACCGCCATCGGACTGGCGAAACTGGGTCTGGACAGTTGCTGGATGAGCCGCGTCGGCAGCGATGAGTTCGGTCACTACGTGCTGAACATGATCCGCGCGGAAGGCGTCGATACGAAAGGTGCGGTCATAGATCCGGACCATCGTACGGGCATCATGTTCAAACAGCGTGAATACGGCGGTGAGACCACGGTCTTCTATTATAGAGAAAATTCCGCGGCCAGCCATCTGCAGCCGGAAGACCTGAAACCGGAATGGTTCGAAGGAGCCGACGTCCTGCATCTGACAGGCATCACCCCGGTGCTTTCCGACAGCTGCCGCGAGACGGTCCTGGAAGCGGTCCGCATCGCGAAAGAACGTGGCATCTGCTTCAGCTTCGATCCGAATATACGTAAGAAGCTGATGCATGGCCAGCAGGATATCGATACGCTCCGTTCGCTGACTTTGCAGGCGGATATCGTTTTGCTGGGCATCGATGAGGCCGACTTCCTGTTCGGCGTCCGCGAAGCTCCGGATATCCTGGAAGTCCTGTATGGACAAGGCACCGCGCAGTACGTCGCCATCAAGGACGGCGGCAATGGGGCTGTCGTTTCCGTGCGGGACGGCGGTATCCTCAAGATCCCTCCATATCCGTGCAAACCGTTGGAGACGGTCGGTGCGGGGGATGGCTTCAACGCCGGTTTCCTGGCGGGCATCCTGACAGGCAAGACGTTGGAAGAGGCAGGCCGTATGGGTGGCATCGCCGGCGCTCTGGCCACACAGACTACGGGCGATATGGAAGGCTATCCGGACGCGGACCGCATGGCGCGTCTGCTGGCCGGCCAGGCTGAAGTCTACCGCTGATCCACTTGTGTGCATATTGGACCGCGCATGGATGCGGTTCTGCAGTTATAAATCTCTAAGAAACAGGAGGAATCACATGCTTCTCGAGAAAAAGTATTTTGAAGATCCGTCAGCGCTGCACATCGGCACGACGGAGCACCGCGCGTATTACATCCCCTTTGCCAAAGAGGACGAGGACAAGACGTGCCCCTGCGGCTCGTCCCGCGTGATCAGCCTGAACGGCGACTGGCAGTTCAAGTACTATGACAGTATCTACGACGTGCCGGCCGACTGCGGCAGCAACACCAGCCAGTTCGATGACGTGATCCCCGTACCGTCTGTATGGCAGAACCATGGGTATGACCGCCATCAGTATACCAACGTTCGCTATCCATTCCCCTTCGACCCGCCGTATGTGCCGAAAGAGAACCCCACCGGTGTCTACAGCCGCACGTTCTGCATCGAGAAAGGCGACAAACGCTTCTATCTGAACTTTGAAGGTGTGGATTCCTGCTATTATCTGTGGATCAACGGCACCTTCGCCGGCTACAGCCAGGTCTCCCATTCCACCAGCGAGTTCGATATCACCGATCTGGTACAGGACGGTGAGAACCGCGTGACCGTCGCGGTCCTGAAATGGTGCGACGGCAGCTATCTGGAAGATCAGGATAAGCTGCGCATGTCCGGTATCTTCCGTGACACCTATATCCTGGTCCGTCCGCAGGATCACATCCGCGATCTGTTCGTACACACCGCTCTGGACGAGACCTATACCAACGGTACTGTGACCGTGGATCTGAAGTACAATGGATGCCCGAAGGTCAAGGCTTCCCTGTACAAGCCCTGCGGCTGCCTGATCGATACCGTGGACGTGGTGGACGGCAAAGTCTCCTTCGACGTGCCCGAGGCGAAGACTTGGAACGCTGAGACTCCGTGGCTCTACAAACTGGTCCTGGAGACCGAGGACGAAGTGATCTGCCAGAAGGTCGGTATCCGCGTCATCGAGATCAAGAATAAGATCATGATCACCGTGAACGGCAAGCAGATCAAGTTCCGCGGCACCAACCGTCATGACAGCGACCCGGTCACCGGCTATACCATCAGCCGTGAGCAGCTCATCAAGGACATGCGCATCATGAAGGAGCACAACATCAATGCGATCCGTACGTCCCACTATCCGAACGCTCCGTGGATGCCGCAGCTGGCCAACGAGTACGGCTTCTACCTGATTGCCGAGGCAGATCTGGAGTCCCACGGTTCCACCGCGATCATGGACATCAAGACCGCGATGCTGGGCTGGGGCAATCCGGAAGCGGCTAAGTCCCATGCGACCCGCTACTGCCTGACCGCCCGCAATCCGATCTTCACCGAAGCCACGATCGATCGTTCCCGGATGAACGTCGAGCGTGACAAGAACAATACG
>JAFVHC010000088.1 GCA_017474705.1 Bacillota bacterium | reverse complement strand
TCATCGTGGGCAATCATTCCCAGCTCTATGGCCCGATCGCCTGTGAGATCTACCCGCCGCGCGACCGTTACACCTGGTGCGCCGGCGAGATGATGCACTGGAAAGAAGTCGCGGCCTACGCGTTCACGGATTTCTGGTCGCAGAAACCACGTTGGACACATCCTTGGTATCGCCTGCTTTCCCATCTGATCAAGCCCATCGCAGTGTGCCTGTTCAATAATGCGCAGACCATCGCCGTCTATCACGACGCCCGCCTCATCGACACGATCCGCCAGACGATCGATCGTCTTGTCGAGGGCAATGACATCGTTATCTTCCCGGAGAAGGATGCGCAAGGCAACCACATTCTCTATGCCTTCCAGGATAAGTTCGTCGACGTAGCCCGTTTCTACTATCGCAAAACACATAAAGCGCTTTCCTTTGTGCCGTTGTATATTGCGCCTAAGCTTTCCACCATGTACTATGGAAAGCCCATCACTTTCGATCCTTCCGCGCCGATCGATGAAGAACGCGTGCGGATCATCAACTATCTGCGCGAAGAGATCACCCGGACTGCGGAAAGCCTGCCGCTGCACACGGTGGTGCCCTACCGCAATATTCCTAAAAAGCTGTACCCCAAAAACAAATGAATCGAGGTGCCGGCTATGAAAGCTCCGGTCGTTGATTATAAATCCTTTCGTCCATCCAGGATCAATGAACCGCAGTACCGCCATCTTAAGCTCTGGCTGACCTGGCTCGTCTACTTTGCGCTGTATTTCATCACTGAGAATCTGATCCCGGCCGAGCGCTGTCACGCGATGCACTGCGCGCTGGACGACATCATTCCCTTCTGTGAATGGTTCCTGATCCCGTACGCCGGATGGTATCTGCTGATCGTATTTTCACTGCTGTACTTTACCTTGTACGATGTCGAGTCTTTCAAGCGGCTGCAAGTCTATATCTTCATCACCCAGCTGGTGGCCATGGCGGTCTACATCATCTATCCCAGCCGGCAGGACTTACGGCCTTTGGTCTTCGAGCGTGACAATCTCCTGACGCGCATCATAGGCATCATCTACGCATTCGATACCAACACCGGCGTCTGCCCTTCCCTTCACGTGGCTTACTCTCTGGGCATCGCTTCGGTCTGGCTAAAAAAGAAAGACGCCTCCGTTGTATGGAAGGTCATCCTGGTGATCTTCGTCATTGCGATCTGCATGGCGACCTCTTTTGTCAAGCAGCATTCCGTCGTGGACATCCTCTGGGCGCTGCCTTTGGGGGCGCTGGCGGAGGTCCTGACGTTCCACGTGATCTACAGAAAAAAGACTTGATTCAAACCTTTTGTGAAAACATTTTACCCACTGGAGAAAAATTAGTTTCTTCCCAGTGGGTATTTTTTTGAATCATACCTACTGCAACGATCCTATATTCATCCCAGTGGGTATTTTTTGAAGAGGTCTACCCACTGAAAAGAAAACCTTGCTTGTGTTGTATGCTTTTCAGCCGTTCCCATGGATGAATCATGGTTACATAAGGCTTCTTTGGACGTTTTTCTATCGTTTTATACATACTGTCTGAAAATAAGTTCCTGAGCAGTGGGTATTGCCGCCACAAAATACCTATTCCGACCAATCTTTCATTGTTCCAGTGGGTCAAAGATCGATCTTTTGTTTTTAAATATAATTATTCTATTTTTCGCTTGACAGTGTAACAATGTTATGCTATTATCGTATCGTAACAATGTTACGTAACAAACCCTCATGGGAAGGATGAAACAAATGGACGAGCATTTGATCTCAAAGAAAGACCTGCTCCAGCGCTATGGCATTTCGTACGGTGCCCTGTACCGTTGGAAGCGCATGGGTCTGATCCCGGAAGAATGGTTCATCAAAAGATCCACACCGACGGGCCAGGAAACTTTTTTCGATGAAGAAACGATCTGCGCCAGGATCGACATGATCATCGCGGCAAAGGACTCGGTGTCATTGGAAGAGCTCTCCAAACACCTGAAGCCCACGCAGGTCTCGGACCCGGAGCTGGTCATCGAGACGACCTATGGCAGCTACCGTTTCCGTGCCGGCGATATCCGCCGCATCATGATCGGTGACGACTGCGATATCACAGATGAGGTCGTCCGTATTATCACAGACAGGTAACTTACGATGGAAATTTCAATTACTGTCAAGAGGAGGAATATCATATCATGGCAAACGATGCACATAT
The DNA here is from genome assembly GCA_017474705.1 of Bacillota bacterium. Lineage (GTDB taxonomy): Bacteria > Bacillota > Clostridia > Lachnospirales > Bianqueaceae > RUG159. Next base: position 10,161 of record JAFVHC010000088.1, on the reverse strand, counting down.
CAGTGGCAGCGGACGACTGTCAGGCGGAGACTATAACGAAGTCCATATCAGCGGCAGTGGGCGCTTTGATGGACCGATCCATTGCAAGACCTTCCATGTCAGCGGTTCCTGCAGCGGCAGCGGCGTGCTTACGGTCTTGGAAGAAATGCATTGCTCCGGCAGTCTTCGGACGGAAGGTCATCTGGACTGTGGAGAGATCCATGTCTCCGGCTCCGCTCGTGTCGACGGCAATGTGGCCGGACATGAGGAGGTCCATATCTCCGGGAGCCTCCGGTGTACGAACCTATATGGCGGAGATGTCTCGATCAGCGGCGGATTGGATGCCCAGGGAGATGTAGAGGCTGATTCTTTTCAATTGTCTGGCGCGGGTGAGATCCGTGGTCTGCTGAATGCGGAGGAGATCTCCATTACTGTCAGCGGCATCCCCCGGGTCATCAGGATCGGGCAGATCGGCGGCAGCGAGATCACCATCAAGCCGGGGACCACCATAGGGTTCCTGAGCAAATTGTTCAGTGGGAAAACTGCCGGACCCGGCGCGGCTATCGTCGGCACCATCGAGGGTGACGAAATCGACCTGACATCTACGACTGCCGACGTGGTGCGCGGTGCCGATATCACACTACGTGACGGCTGCCGCATCAAACGGGTGGAGTACAGCGGAGATCTGATGTTGGAAGGAGATGCTCAGGTCGAAGAACAGATCCACGTATGAAGAACAATGTATTTTCCAACCGGAATTACCGCTTGGTCTTCTTCGGCGCCTTGGTGTCGGAGCTGGGTGCCCTGCTGTACAGCTTTGCCGTGAGTTTCTATATCCTGGAGATCAGCGGCAACAGTGCGTTTCTCCAGGGCTTGTATCTGGCGCTTTGTGGCATCGCCATGCTCATCTTCACACCCATCGGCGGCGTGTTGGGTGACCGTTTCAACAAAGCCCGGATCATGTTCCTCTGCGACTACGTCAAAGGCGGGATGATCCTCCTGGCGACGATGCTGATGCTCCTGATGCCCGGCGCGAAGGCGCATATCTGGATCCTTTTCATTCTGGGGATCCTGGGGAATATAGTCAGCGGCATCTTCAATCCGGCGGCCGGCGCTCTGCTGCCCCATATCGTGCGCGAGGACCAGCTGCAGCAGGCCAATGCTTACTTTACGATGAAGGGTTCCCTGGAAAGCATCCTGGGCGTGGTCCTGGCGGGCATTCTGTACGCCGCACTGAAGATCCAGACCTTGTTCTTCTTCGTGAGCATCAGCTTCATCGCTTCCGGTGTATCCGAAATGTTGATCCGATATGAACATAAGCCCGCTTCGGAACGATTGACTTTGCGGTTGGCTGTCCGGGATATGGGAGACGGCATCCGTTACCTGAAAACCAAAAGAGGGCTCCTCGCCCTTCTGGCTGGCGCCCTGTTCATCAATTTCTTTGCGGAGCCGCTCATGGGGAATTTTACCCCTTACTTTATCAAGACTGATCTGGCCGGTGCACCATCCTATCTTTTCCACAAGGTACTGACGCCGGAGCTCTGGTCCTCTGTCTTCAACGTGTGCTTCGGAATCAGTTCTTTGCTCGGTGCGGCGATCCTCAGCGCCAGAGCGCAGGAAGAAAAGTGCGGGCACAAGATGGCATCTCGCATCTGCGTTTTTGCCGGTCTTTTGATCCTCCTGACGGTCGGTTACTGGCAGTTTGTGGACCGCGGTGTTTCCTTGAACGCTTTTCTGATCACACTCAGTCTGGGCTACCTGGCCATCGGATTCTTGATATCGTGGATCAATATCCCTTTCAGCACCGTTATGATGCGCATCGTAGATAAGGACAAACTCAGCAAAGTAGGCAGTATCTCCACCCTGGGCTCCATGGGTCTGACCCCGATCGCCTCGGTGCTGGGAGGCATACTTCTGGAGATGAGCACTTTGTCGCTGCTGGTCTACTGCACGCTGGGATTCACTGTGACCGGGATCCTGATGCTGCTCAGCCGGTCGCTCAGAGAACTATAGTAGATATCCCTGATTACGTTTCATATTCATACCGTTGAAAAACAGGACGTAAGAAATGATGAGGTTTTACGTTCCATTTTGTAAAAAAAAACATACAGAACGTAGTGGCGACAGCCAATTACGTTCTGAAAACGATATCTTGAAAATAGAACGTAGCGACTTGTGACCATTTACGTTCCATATTCAAACTAACGATTCCTGGAACGTAAAGGGGTCGTGAGGATTACGTTTTGAAAACGATAGTAACTCATTCGGAACGTAAAACCCCCAAACACTTTACTTCTCATCTAGAAAAAATCATAATTTGGAACGTAATTGACAAAACCGATTACGTTCTGATCTGGAGGATACCAAATCCAGAACGTAACCGGCATCAAACTTCTACGTCCCCAAACCAATGATAATAATTTTGAAACGTAAACGATACAAAAAGCCTGCCCAACCGGACAGGCTTTTGACTTTGCCTCAAACTTAGTAGATCGTAAATCCACCGTCGACCACCAGATCTTCGCCGGTGATCATGTTGGATTCGTCGCAGGACAGGAACAGCACGGCCGCAGCGATCTCGTCGGTCTCCGCGAAACGATGCGCGGGGATCTTTTCGATCATGTCGGTCTTGACCTTGCCCTGCCAGGCTTTCTCGCCCATGTAGGTGTTGACGACGGTCGGTGCCACGCCGTTGACGTTGATACCGTACTCCGCCCACTCCAGTGCGCAGACCTTGATCATGCCCACCAGGGCGGCTTTACTCATGGTGTAGCCCACGTGCTTGTTGATGGCGATGAAGTCCGCCTGAGAGGTCACACAGACGATCTTGCCGCCGTTGCCCTGGGCGATCATCTGGTTGGCGACCGCTTTCGCTACGCGGAAGACGCCGATGGCGTTGATGTTGATATGCTTCTCGATGATCTCGATATCGATGTCCGTGGCACGGTACAGGTCGACGAAACCGGGCATGGCCGCCAGGATGTTGACTTCACCGAAAGCACCTACGACCGCTTCCATCATGGCATCGACGCTCTCCTGACTGGTGACGTCGCATTTCACGCCGATGGTTTGCACGCCGTATTCTTCAGCGATAGCAGCAGCGATCTCACCGCAGGTATCCTTGCAGTCCACGATGGCGACTTTGGCGCCTTTCTTCGCGTACATGCATGCTGTTGCTTCACCGATGCCGCCGGCACCGCCGACGACGATGGCGCTGCGTCCGGTCAGATCGAAACTGCCGTCCACTTTTACATATTTGATCATAGAATTCCCCTTTCTATTTCTTATGCACTTCAAGCATTACTTTTCAGTAGTACAGCGAAGGTGCATGTCCTCCTTGTTTGATTCGTTTTCTCACGTAGGCGAGCGCCGCCTCTTCCCCTTCATCTTTCAGCACTTCCAGCATCCGCTCCAGTTCCCGCATGGAATCCGGATGCATCAAAACGCGCTTCTTGGAACGCGTAAAATACTTGTAAGGCGCATCGTCCGTATACTGGTCTTTCAAATAGATGCGGCTGGCCGCGATGCGGTCGCAGAAGCTCTCCGCGATGTACCGTATGGGCATGGGGCAGCCCTCATACCGCACCGACCCATCCGGCTGCAGGCGGTAATCCGTCCAGTATTCCAGATGGTGCTTATTGCGGCCGTTGTGATGGATCCACGCCAGGGTGATGCCGGTCTGCCGGCGTTCCTCATCGTTCGGGCTGCGGTCCCCCTGATAGAACTTCGCCCCGCGCCAGAACTCCGTCGGGCCATACTTGCTCAGATCGTGCAGCAACCCTTGGCGATACAGCCCCACTTTGAAGCAGTACCGCATCACCATGTTGCGGTGTTCTGTGATGGTCCTGAAATGTTTGATCGGATGCCACATGATATTTTACTGCTGCGCCAGCCAATCCAGCAGCGTGACCTTCTTGCCGTTCAGAATGACCGGCTTGCCGTCATAGTCCACTTTGCAGTCATCATTGAGCATGGGGATCCAGGCGAAATGTCCGAAATACTCGAACGGCTTGCCGTTTTCATCCTTGAACCGGTCATGCAGGTCGACGATCTTGTTCCAGAAGGTGAAATGGACGTTCTTCGCACCGGCCGCGATCAGGCGCTCATAGGTCGGGACGACATAGTTCTTCGGCACGACCACCGGATCGTTCTTCGCATGGGTGAACCAGATGCCCACGTCCTTCAGGTTCTCGATGTCCTTCTTCTTGATGGCCGTATCGATCATGGCTTCACAAATGGGGAAGGCCGCCTTGAAGAAACCGGGATAGCTCATCAGCATGCGCATGGTCATGAAACCGCCGTTGGAATCCCCGCCGATGAAGATGCGGTCCGTATCGATCGCGCCGGCGTACTGTGCGATGAACTCGTCGATCACGGCTTTCAGGGCTTTGGTGTACATGGATTTACCGGAATTGCCGTACTGATGGCTTCCATCATCCATCCACATGGTCGGGCACTGCGGGGCCAGCACGAAGGCACCGCCGAATTTCTTCTGGACCCAATCCTCTGTCAGTTCGGTGACCTTGTTGCCGGAATAGGCGATCGCGATATCGTCACCGCCTTCGCCGGCACCGTGCAGCCAGACGATCAGCGGACGTTTGCCCTCCTGCATCTTCGGCACGAAATATCCATAGCCCAGCGGCTGTTTCTTGTACGAGGATACTGCATGGTGGAAACGCTCCCGTTTCGGGTTGCGGATGCCCGCCAGCTGATCGAAGACCAGTCCTTTCAGCAGATCATCACCTGTACCGATCTCGCCGATCTGGGTGATGGTGTAATTGCAGACGACATACTTATTGAAACCGTTCATGCTCGTCACGTCAGAAGCGATGGCGGAAGAGCATTTATAGATCGGTCCGTAAGGCATCTCCAGGGCGACATAGTCCCCCTCAGGCGCTTTATTTCCCTCAAGATCGCTGGGATAGGCCTGGCTGACGGGACGATACCCGCGGCTGGGCAGCAGCTGATCTCTGTGCATGAAATCCAGCGGCAGCAGGACCGGTCGGCCCATCTTGTCCACGATGTCTACGAACACGCTGAACTGTTCCGGACAGATCTCCTCCTGGCTGACTTTACGAGGCATGGCCAGCACGACTTTGGTCACATACGGGCCGAAATCTGTCACGTCGATGTTTTGATAGTAAATTGACATACACGCACCTCCTTTATTCTATCTCAAATTGTACCGTCTCTTCCCTATGGATGCAAGCGTTTTTTCGGCGGATTGCGCTTTCCTGCCGCCTGTGCTACAATGGCCGCAAAAGGAGGCTTTCGATCATGACGCACCGACCCAATATCCTCTTGATCCTCTGCGATGAAATGCGCGGCGACTGCTTAGGCATCGCCGGTCATCCGGACGTAAAAACGCCTTGGCTGGACAATCTGGCAGCGACTGGGATCCGTTACGACCATGCATACAGTGCGACACCGACCTGCATCCCCGCCCGCGCTGCGATCCACACGGGCATGGCACAGGAACACCACGGCCGCGTCGGCTATCAAGACGGCATCCGATGGAAATATCCACACACCATGGCCGGAGCATTGACCGCTGCCGGATATCAGACGGAATGCGTCGGCAAGATGCACGTCCATCCTCTGCGCAACAGTCTTGGCTATCAGCATATCACCTTGCATGACGGATATCTGCACTATTACCGCCGCCCGGATACGCCAGCCTATGAGCAGCAGCGGGACGCGGATGACTACCTCCATTTTCTGCGCAAAGAACTGGGTGTGGATGCGGACATCACCGACACCGGCATCGACTGCAATTCCTGGCTGACCCGTCCTTGGCCATATGAAGAGCGTCTGCATCCGACCCACTGGGTCACGGATGAAAGTCTGGACTTTCTGCGCCGCCGTGACCGCGACAAGCCCTTCTTCCTGACGGTTTCTTATGTGCGGCCCCATGCCCCGTACGATCCGCCGCAGGCCTTTTTGGACATGTATCAAGGAAAGGATCTGACCCTGCCGCCCGTGGGCGACTGGGCGGATACCGTATCCTACCTGACCGAAGGCCGCGTGACCATTTCTTCCACCGCGCCGGCTGATCCGGATCTGCTGCGGCAGGCCATGGCCGGGTACTACGCGTGCATCACCCACATGGACTACGAGATCGGCCGCCTGTACATGGCTTTGGTCGAGCAGCAATTATTGAACGATACCGTCATCCTCTTCGCCTCCGACCATGGAGAGATGCTGGGCGACCATAATTTCTGTCGCAAGTCCCTGCCGTATGAAGGCAGTGCCCGCGTGCCCATGATCCTGAGCGGTCCCGCTGACTATCTGCAGGGCAGGGCCGGTACTGTCTCCGACCGTCTGGTTGAGCTTAAGGATATCATGCCCACACTGCTGGAAGCCGCCGGCGCTCCCATCCCGGACACTGTCGACGGTACAGGTCTGCTGCATGAAACAGGCCCTGCATACCTGCATGAAGAACACGTATACGGCGCTCTTTCGCACCATGCGATCATCACAGCGACCGACAAATATATCTGGTTCTCCCAGACCGGAAGGGAACAATACTTCGACCTCCAGAAGGATCCCAAGGAACTGCACGATGCCGCGGAAGAGGCTCCCGCCCGCGTCGAAGAGCTGCGCCGCCTTCTGATCCGGGAACTGAAAGATCGTGAAGAAGGTTTCGTCCAAAATGAAAAACTGGTCAGCGGACGTCCACTGACCAGCGTACTGCATATATAAACTTACTTACCGTCCGGGAAGCTGGTGAAAGAATCATGCTCCAGCTCCGGATATCCATACTTCTCCTTCGCATCCGCGATCGCCTTGATCATGAAGGCCATGTTGCGCGCCAGATTGCGCATGGTCTGCAGGCCTTCTTTATCTTTCGCCACGTCTTCCGCCGCAAACCCGTGCACCTGGTTCCAGTACGTGGAGGATGCGACCGGCATGCTGCTGATGGTGAAATACTTGTTCAACACATCGAAGGAAGCCGTGTTTCCACCGCGCCGGCAGCTGACCACCGCCGCACCGACCTTCATGTGCTTCGAAAAAGAAGTGCTGTAGAACAGACGGTCCAGAAAAGCAAGGATCGTCCCATTTGGAGAGCTATAGTAGACCGGGCTGCCGATGACCAGACCGTCCGCCGCCTCGAACTTCGACGCCACCTCGTTGACAAGGTCATTGAAGACACACTTTCCGGTCTTTCCACAGGACCCGCACGCGATGCAGCCGCGGATATCCTTATTGCCCACCTGGATCAGTTCGGTCTCCACACCTTCTGCTTCAAACACGCGGATCATTTCTGCTAAAGCCGCCGCGGTGCAGCCATTTGCCCGCGGACTGCCGTTCAATAAAAGTACTTTTGCCATTGGAATCATCTCCTTGATCAAACTGTACTTTTATTGTAACGGCTTTTTTTAGTTTATTCAATACTTATCTGATGGCTTCTCCATACAAAAAGGACCCGTAGTACTTGCGGGTCCTTTGATCGAATTTGTTCAGATCATCCTCAGATCTTCTGGGTCAGCTTTGTGCTTTCCTTATACGGTTTGAACAGCTGCCAGAGGAGGATCGCCAGCAGGACGAGGGCTACGATCAGTCCAAACACGTTCACACCGCCAACGAAGACCTTGCCGATCTGATACACGATCAGGGAAATGACATAAGCGAAGACGCACATGTAGCCGATGGCGAAGGCCGTCCATTTGCCATTGTTCATCTCACGCTTGATCGCACCCATAGCCGCGAAGCAAGGGGCGCAGAGCAGGTTGAACAGCATGAAAGCGAAGGCCGCCAGCTTGCCGTGGCCGTCGGAATTGCGGTTGAAGTCATCCGCCACGTTGGTCCAGATCTGGTCACCATTCTCTTCCAGTTCTGCTTCGCCGTCCTGGTCATCATAGTTATACAGGACACCGAAGGTGCCGACGACGTTTTCCTTAGCGATCAGACCGGTGACGGTCGCGACCGTGGGTTTCCAGGAACCGAAGCCCTGGGGCTTGAAGATGACGGAGACAGGCTGCGCGATACGAGCCAGGATGGAATCATCGGACGGGTTGACCTCGTCGGTCTCGATGCCCATGCGGTCCGCGACTTTTTCGATATAAGCATCGTCTACAAGGCTTTCGTCTTCATACAGCGCATCGACCATGCCGAAGCGGCCGTTGACGGTACCGAAGCCCTGCAGGAACCAAAGGACGATGGTGGACAGCACGATGATGGTGCCGGCCTTCTTGATGAAGGACCAACCGCGCTCCCACATGGCACGCAGGACGTTGACGAGCGTCGGTGCGTGATAGGCCGGCAGCTCCATGACGAAGGGAGCCGGATCGCCGGCAAACAGTTTCGTCTTCTTCAGCATGATACCGGAGATGACGATGGCGGCCACGCCGATGAAATAGGCGGAGGTGGCGACCCAGGAAGAACCGCCGAACAGAGCACCGGCGATCAGGCCGATGATCGGCATTTTCGCGCCGCAGGGCATGAAGCAGGTGGTCATGATGGTCATGCGGCGGTCGCGTTCATTTTCGATGGTACGGGAAGCCATGACGCCGGGGATACCGCAGCCGGTACCGACCAGCATCGGGATGAAGGATTTACCGGACAGGCCGAAACGGCGGAAGATACGGTCCATGATGAAAGCGATACGCGCCATGTAACCGCAGTCCTCCAGGATGGCCAGCATCAGGAACAGGACCAGCATCTGCGGAACGAAGCCAAGTACCGCGCCGACACCGGCGATCACACCATCGGAGATCAGGCCGACGAGCCAGGGAGCAACGCCCCAGCCTTCCAGCAGGGAACGAGAACCTTCGATCAGCCATGCTTCACCAAAGACATCGTTGGTCCAGTCGGTCAGGAAGGTACCGATCGCGATACCGCCGTCCGCAATGGACTTACCCATGGCAAGCGCATAGACCAGGAACATGACGACAGCAAAGATCGGGAGCGCCAGCCAACGGTTGGTGACGATCTTATCGATCTTGTCGGAGGTGGTCATTTTGGCAGCATTCGCTTTTTTGTAGCTGCCCTTGATGATGCTGCTGATGTATACGTAACGCTCATTGGTGATGATGGATTCGGCATCATCATCCAGTTCTTTCTCAGCCGCCTGGATGTCATTTTCGATATGGGCTTTGGTCTGTGCCGGGATGTTCAGCTTTTCCAGGACCTTTTCATCCCGCTCGAAGACCTTGATGGCGTACCAGCGCTGCTGCTCTTCCGGCATATTGTGGACGACCGCTTCCTCGATATGAGCGATTGCATGCTCCACAGGACCGCTGAAGGTATGCATCGGCACCGTCTTGGTGCTCTTTGCAGCTTTGATGGCCTCTTCCGCCGCTTCCATGACGCCCGTGCCCTTCAGAGCGGAGATCGGAACGACCTTGCAGCCCAGTTCACGGCCCAGCTCCTGCAGGTTGATCTTATCACCATTCTTCTGGACGACGTCCATCATGTTGACGGCCACGACGACGGGGATACCCAGCTCCGTCAGCTGCGTGGTCAGGTACAGGTTACGCTCCAGGTTGGTGCCATCGACGATGTTCAGGATAGCATCCGGCCGTTCATCGATCAGGTAATTACGTGCTACGACTTCTTCCAGGGTATACGGTGACAAAGAGTAGATGCCCGGCAGGTCCATGATCTTGACGCCATCATGCTTCTTCAGGCTGCCTTCTTTTTTCTCGACCGTGACGCCCGGCCAGTTGCCCACGAACTGTGTAGAACCCGTCAGGGCATTGAACAATGTAGTTTTGCCGCTGTTCGGGTTGCCGGCAAGGGCAATACGAATTTCCATTGATTTCTCCTCCATTATGTTAGTTCCATCTAACTCAAGATCAAAAAATAAAACTTATGCTTCTTCCTCGATCTCGATCATCTCGGCATCGGCCTTGCGGATCGACAGTTCATATCCACGGACTGTGATCTCGACCGGATCGCCCAACGGTGCGACTTTGCGCACATAGATCTCGGTATGTCTGGTGATGCCCATGTCCATGATGCGGCGTTTGACGGCGCCCTCTCCATGCAGTTTCTTCACAGTGACGGTCTCACCAATTTGGGCTTCCCGCAATGTTCTCATGTGTTCCTCTCCCTTCCTGTTACCTTTTCGACCCTTGTCTTATGACCTGCGGTCTTATTGTACAAAGATCTTCATCGCCATCTCTTTATTGAGCGCGATCCGGGCTTCCTTCACATTCACGATCAGGTTCCCTTCGATCT
>JAFVHC010000087.1 GCA_017474705.1 Bacillota bacterium | reverse complement strand
TATGTAGAATCTTTTATATATTACACTTGACGAAAATACTACTTATAAGGTATAATAGATAACTGTGTATGAAGATACTTTTCGTTATGAATTCTCAAGGAGGACAAAATACATGAGCAACAAATTGGAACAGTTAGAGCACAATATGGTGAAGATCACCATGGAGATCGCGCCGGACGTTTTTGAGAAAGCGATCAACGCTGTATATAATAAAAACCGCGGCCGTATCCAGCTCCCTGGTTTCCGTAAGGGCAAAGCGCCCCGTAAAATGATCGAGCGTATGTACGGCAAGGAAGTCTTCTACGAAGACGCGATCAATGAATGCCTGCCTGAAGCATACGAAACAGCACTGAAGGAACTGGAGATCGAGCCCGCATCCCGTCCGCAGTTCGACGTTGAAAATATCGAAGATGGCAAAGTGACCGTAAACGCCATGGTCGCCGTTCGTCCGGAAGTTACTCTGGGACAGTACAAAGGCCTCGACGTGGCTAAGGACGCTGTCATCGTCACTGAGGATGACGTTGATGAGGACATCCGCAAAACTGCCGAGCGCAATGCCCGCATGGTCACCGTTACGGATCGTCCCGCACAGATGGGCGACACCGTGACCATCGATTTCGAAGGTTTCGTCGATGGTGAAGCGTTTGAAGGCGGCAAGGGTACCGATCATGCTCTGGAACTGGGGTCCCATTCCTTCATCGATACGTTCGAAGATCAGCTGGTCGGAAAGAACGTAGGTGATCACGTCGAAGTGAACGTTACCTTCCCCGAGAACTACCATGCCGCAGATCTGGCCGGAAAACCGGCACTGTTCCAGGTAGATGTCAAAGAGATCAAGAACAAGGAGATCCCGGCTATTGATGATGAGCTGGCCAAGGATGTTTCCGAGTTCGATACTTTGGAAGAGTATAAGGCAAGTGTTCGTACCCGTCTGACCGAATCCAAGCAGCGTCAGGCTGACAGCAAATACCGTCAGGATGTTCTGGCAAAAGTCGTCGAGAATGCCGAGATGGATATCCCGGATGCCATGATCGAGTCTCAGTGCGAGCAGATGGTGCAGAATTTCGCGCAGTCTCTCAGCCAGCAGGGCATGAGCATGGATCAGTACATGAAGATGACCGGCGGCAATATGCAGAACCTGTACAATATGGTCCGCCCGGATGCTGAGAAGCAGATCAAAGAATCCCTGGTACTGGAAGCCATCACCAAGGCAGAAGGCATCGAAGTGACCGATGAAGACATCGACAACGAAGTCGCTGAAATGGCGAAAATGTACGGCATGGAAGTAGAGCAGGTCAAGAATATCCTTGATGAGAGCGGCAGCATCTCTTCCGTCAAGGAAACCATCCTGAACCGCAAAGCCTACGACGTGCTGGCAAACGCATAATCCAAAAAACAATATAGGTCCCGTGCTCATCCGAGGATGAGCATGGGCGTTCTGTTATAATAAATAAGGAGGTACGTAATTTGTTTAATGATGCATTAGTCCCCTACGTGCTCGAACAGACCAGTCATGGTGAGCGATCCTATGATATTTATTCCCGTCTTCTCAAAGACCGCATCATCTTCCTTTCTGAAGAAGTCAACGATGTAACGGCATCTCTTGTGGTTGCCCAGCTTCTGTTCCTGGACTCTGAAGACACTGAGAAAGACATCCATTTCTACATCAACAGCCCCGGCGGATCCGTATCTGCAGGTCTTGCCATATATGATACTATGCAGCATGTACGTGCCGACGTCTCTACTGTATGCGTAGGCATGGCAGCCAGCATGGGTGCATTCCTTCTGTCAGGCGGTGCCAAGGGCAAACGTTTCATCCTGCCGAACGCTGAAGTCATGATCCATCAGCCGATGGGTGGAGCGCAAGGTCAGGCTTCCGACATCAAGATCACTGCAGATCATATCCTGAAGACCCGTGAGCGTCTCAACCGTATCCTCAGTGAGAATACCGGCAAGCCGCTGGATGTGATCGAGGCCGATACGGAGCGCGACAACTGGCTCAGTGCTGAAGAAGCGGTCGCTTACGGTCTGGTGGACAAGGTCATCGAAAAACGCTGAAAATTTTCATTTAGAGGTGCATAATGGCTGATAACAAGCACTTTACCTGTTCCTTCTGTGGTAAAAGCCAGGATCAGGTCCGCAGGCTTCTGGCAGGCAATGGCGTATATATATGCGATGAGTGTGTAGAACTGTGCGCAGATATCATCGAGCGCGAGCTTGCTGAAACGGAGGATCAGGTCTTTGACGAGAAACTGCCCCGTCCGCGCGAGATCAAAGCCTTCCTTGATGAATATGTCATCGGGCAGGATCGTGCTAAGAAAGCCCTTTCTGTCGCTGTATACAACCATTACAAAAGGGTCTATACGCACAACCGCATCGACGACGTGG